>JAIRSB010000132.1 GCA_031255655.1 Spirochaetaceae bacterium
ACTTGGGGGACAACTAAGAGTTGTCGAACAAGTCCAATATATAAATTTTATGCATAAATTGGCTATATTCTGTGTCATATCATTTTGCCGTCTGCTTATATACGCCGTCCCATTCTTCTGGTGGAGGATTTTTTTTGTAGTTTATACAACGCCGGGACATTACAAGACTTGGAGCATCTCTATGGCGGTACTTCAACACCGTTTCAAAGCATTTCATCGCTTCGTCCCATTCCCGATCAAAATAGTGCCGCAGTCCAATTTCGTAGCAGTCGAATATTTTTCGAGTCATTTTTTCTATATCATTTTTTTCGGAATAAAGCTCGTATATCGCCATCCCTTCACTGCGCCCGACAACGGATATTTTGTCCAGCATACGGAATTCAAACATATTGGCGCATTGCGACCATGTATTCTGACTCACGATGATTTTTGTCCCGTAGATTTTGTTTACGCCTTCAAGACGGCTCGCTACATTAACATGGTCGCCAATCACGGTATAGTTAAGCCGCTCGGTGTAACCCATGTTACCCACGATAGCTTCTCCAGTATGAATTCCGATACGGGTATAAAACGGCTCCTTACCCATATTTTCCCATTGTCTGAATATTGAGCGCAGCATTTGCTGAATCCGAACCGCGCTTCGGCAGGCGGCTTCAGCGTGATGTTCGTTCGCGACCGGCGCGCCCCAGAAAGCCATAACCGAATCGCCGATATACTTATCAAGAGTTCCTTTATTCTCAATAATAATTTTTGAGACATTTTCAAAATAAAAACACAAATCTTTTACCATTTCTTCAGGCGATTTTTTCTCAGATATAGAAGTAAACTTGGCAATATCGCTGAAAAATATAGTCAACTCTCGTCTTTCACCGCCTATCTCAGCGTTTATTTTTTCATTTATAAGTTTCGTTACCAGATCGGAAGGTACATATCGCTTGAAATTCTGTAAGCCTGTTCTCATTCCTTCGAAAGATGCGTACATTTCGGCAATTTCTAGAAACCTTGTATTAATATTGAGATCAGAATCAAATTTAAGCGCCCGTATTTTGGACATCTCGCTGGAAAGAATCTGCATAGGTGACGCTATAGATCTGGAAAACATAATGCTGCAAATGATAATGACTAACAGAATACCAATGGAAAAAAAAGTAATATAGCGCATTCCTTTTCGCATATTTCCAATGATGTCGTTTTCAGGAACAATGATACCTATCGAAAGTTCCTGTCCGCTTCCAATACTGATGTAAAAAATGACGGATTTATAACGCTCATTATTGAATTCAACATTCTGAATGCCGCCGCTTCGCTTCAGCGTCTCGCGTATGACCGACCGCACCATGGCATCCTGATATTCCCCGATGTTTCTGACATTGTACGCCGTGTTGGTCCCATATTTAACTTCCTCAAACAGATTTTTAATGTCCTCTTCTTTTTTAGCCTGTATCGCCACTAGATTTTCTTCTCTATCAATGACGACGATACGAGTTCCCGGTGTTGGCTGCATACTTCCCAAAAACAAAGAAAGCCCACTTACTGAGATATCAATAGAACACACCCCCTCAAGGGCGCCCCATGCGTCATAAATGGGTATAGAACAGGTAAACCCGGGTTCATGAGAAGTGGCAAAGATGTATACCGGTGTCCATATCATCTGCTTCATAGCTATCGCGCTGACATACCATTGCCGTTTGCGCGGATCATAGCCGTTCGCCAGCAATTCTACAGTATTCGGGTAAGCTCCATAATTATCCAAATTAAGATGTTCCCATCGCGTAATTATATGCTGCCCGTCATTTTTTACGATGCGTTTCGAGAATGTGCCGTCATCCATCCTCAGCAGCATGTCAAGATTGCCGAAAGTGTCGGCATAATAGATCATTTTCGACTGCGGGTAATCCCTCATCGTCTTATCATAGAAATCAAATGCCCGCTGTCTATCGGCGGCGTTGTTTACTATGTCTGGAAAATATCTGGACGACATGAACGAGATGGTTTTATTAGCGTTTTCAATGGGTATAAAATAATTCTGTATCTTGTTGTATATCGCGTTTTGCATTTCGGTAATCAAATTATTTGAAAGTTCCTGCGCATTTTTTTCCGAATTGTACCACATTACAGAAAGAATAATGGCAGTGGTAACTATCAAAAAGGATATATTTAGAAAGATGATAGCGTGCAAAACACGAAAATTCCCGAATGCGCTTTTCTTTTTAGGAGTATGATGCGCGGTGCTGTCCGTATCTTGGACAGACGGCGTATGCTGAGATTCCATATCTTGCGCGATGACTACTCTGTACGGTACCGTAACATTCATTTCCGCCGGCGTATCATTGAGGACAGCTTCGGCGGCGACTGTTACCGTTTCCTCCTCTTCTCGCACTGAAGCATTTCCGTGCTCCACGACAAGAGCCGTGGCCGCGATGTTCGCGTACACTAGAAGCAAAGTTCTGAAAGGATCAATTATCGGATCTATGGCCATAAATATGACCAACACCGCTTCGACAGGAAGATTCAGAGGCCCAAGGGCTATGCTTATAACTGAAATGGTAACGATTCCGGAAGCGCCGGCGGTTGCGGTACCGGCTAAAATTGTTCCTAAAAAAATGACCGCATAACTCGCGGCCGTAAGAGGCGTCCCGTAAAGCTGGGCTACGAATAATACGGCTATAGCGAAATAAAAGATGTTACCGAAACGGGCAAGCGTCATACCCAGCGGCAGAGTAAGATTCACTTGATTTTTATTGAAGCCCAAGCCTTGGTGCAAACTGCTGATGGAACTTGACAGCGCTGCCATCGAGTTGCGCGTAGCCAGCGAAAGCACTACCGGTTCGAACATTACGGATAAAACTTTTAATGGATTCTTTTGTCCTGAACGCAACCAGATAAGAATGGTACAAATCACAAACAAAACGCCGGTGCCCCCGCAGTAAAAGATTATGAACTTCGACATAGCCATGAATATTTGTATGCCGACTTCGGCTATTTGTTCGGCCATCAGGCAGACAAGTCCAAGCGGGAGCAGATAAAGCGAAGAATTTACAAGTTTCTGAAACGCTTCGAAAATAGCGGAAAGCAGGTTTATCAGCAAGGTGGCCGAATCTTCTTTAAGCAGACCTATAGCAATCCCGAATATTATAGAAAAAAATACGATGGCCATAGTGTTTCCCAGCGAAAGTGCAGAAAAAATATTGGACGGCACCATGCTGGTAAAAAAGGTGTACATTCCGCCGTTTTGTGGTATTTCCGCCGGAAGTATGTCCGATGAAAGGCTTATTTCCATGATGTCCGACTGAGACTCGGAAGAAACAAGGTTGGTCAGAAGCGAGCGCGTGTCTTTACCGAGTCCAGCTCCAGGCTGCCCGAATACACCGATAACAATTCCCACAATCGCGGTAATACCAATGCCGGCGAGAAAAACAATGACAAGTTTTCTTACGAAACCATCCTTAGTTTTATTACGCATCAATTTGCCGAGACTGGAAGCTATGGCTGTAATAATGATGGGAATAACCGTCATTTGAAGGTAGAAAAGATATATTTCACCCGGAACAGCGATTATTTTCGCCAAGTTTTCAACGCGGAGAAAAGTGGAAATTTGAGCATTGTAAATCCCTATTACACTGCCGATTACCGCACCAATCAATATGACAATGGGATGTTTTAGTATAGACGCCTTCATTTATGCCCCGCTCAATCCACCGAAATGTTTTTTCACTATGCGCCAAACCTCCAAATCTTCTTTATTCTGACGTATGTATTCGTCCAGGAAGGTGTTAAGCCACGCTTCAAGCAGCGGCGCATCATAAGCGACTGCCATAGATATAGGATCCTGTCTATCGCTTATAAACACGGGTTTCAGCAATATAGCCGCGTTTTCCCGTGTTTCGGTAACAACAAGTATTTCGCATTCATCCCTATACGCGGCAAGTGCGTTTCCGGCTAAAAGCGCGTCAACACATTCCCCCCATGTATCATAGGCTTTGATTGTCGAGTTTGGGAAATTCACATTCGCGTAACCGATATACGAAGAATTTTTTATTATAGCTATGTTGCCAATGAAGTTTTTGATGAACAACGGCAGCCTTTTTTCAGTGCTTACCTTTGCCAATTCCAGACGATTGAATAATAGCGCCTGTCTGAAAGTTATATAGGGATGTGTAAAACGCACCATTTCCGCCCGTTTTATCGTACGGCTTAGTTTACTCAACGCAATGTCCACCTCTTTGTTAGCTACTTTGAGCACAACACCGTCAAAACTTGCCGCGTCACGGTTAAACACGGCGCGAACTCCCATGCGGTTAGCTATCTCGTAAGCTATCTCAACATCGAGCCCTATAAGCTGTCCTGTCGCCTCATCTTCATAAAAAAACGGCTTCTGGTCCGCGGATGTCATTCCAAAAACTATGTATCCGCGTTCAAGAATAGCGCCTATCTCCTCAGGATACGCGCGTATGTCCGCGTTCGGGGACAGGCCGATTTCTTCGTTTTCTTTCATCAGACGTTCAACATCTTCAAGCGGACTGGGCGCGGCGGCGGGCACTGTCTTCACTACTTCCGCCTGCTGTCCGCAAGAAAGAACAAACGGCAGCCACGCCACTATGCACAACATTTTTTTAAACAACTGCTTCTCTTCCTAATATCAAAAATTCCTGTATTTTTCACTCTAAACCCATCCGAAAACCTCTATAATCCCCATAAAAGTCCGGTTTTAGGATAAATCTAGTCTGCCCTCCCTACAGGGGGGGAGGGGGGCAGAATAAACGGCGAATCTTACACGCACCACCGTCACGAAAGATAGTATATACAAGATTGAGAAAAAGTGTAACCCACCAGTCACGGCACATGAATTCAATACTCCGATAGCTTGAGTAGTATATTTACTGTTTACTGTTACCATGCTAATTTAATAGCGACATATCGCCATTGAGCGTGTTTTCAGGAGAATCGCATGGAAGATCAAGCCGAGCAGCTGCGAGAGTTGGTTAGAACTAGAGAAAATAACGCGGAGGCACTACAGCCGTATTCCGCCAAACCCAACAAAACAAGGATAATAACGATAGCGAGTGGTAAAGGCGGTGTAGGAAAAACAAATTTATCGGTGAACATGGCATTGGCGTACGCCCGCATCGGCAAAAAAGTCGTTTTAATGGACGCGGATTTGGGACTTGCCAATGTCAACGTAATGTTGAAGATAGTCCCGAAATGGAATCTGTATCATGTAATCCGCAAACAGCGAACCATGCGTGAAATCCTGACGGAAACAGAATACGGTATAAGCATCGTGGCGGGGGCTTCGGGCTTTTCAAAGATAGCCAATTTGACTGACGACGAGCGCACCAGATTTATCGAAGAACTGAATACGCTGTACACAGCCGACATCATCATCATAGATACCAGCGCCGGCGTCTCAAGCAATGTAATGGATTTCATCGCAGCGGCGGACGATGCCATCATCGTTACAACTACGGAGCCTACCGCCATCACCGACGCTTACGGCATCGTCAAAATAATCGCCACTGAGGTTGAAAGTTCCGATATGGGGCTAAAACTTGTGGTGAACCGCGTCCGCAATGTGACGGAAGCAAAGAAAGTCGCCGACCGCATGCTTTCTATAACGGGTCAGTTTCTGAACGTTAAACTGGAATATCTTGGTTTTGTGTACGATGACACGGCCGTTGCCCACGCGGTACACAGACAACGCCCATTTATGGTAGAATCACCGAGAAGTAAAGCCGCGCAATGTATTCAGCACATTGTAGGACGTTTGGAAAAAACGGAAATACGCGAAGGCGGCGGTTTACGCAACATGGTCAGGCGGCTTCTCGGCAAATAAGGCCGCAAAAACGCGAAAAGCCGTTTTTTCGACGCGGGATTAAGAGGGAACGAAAATTGTTTAACCCTGTAGTAGCCGGCATAACAGCTGGCGGCGCGTTTTTGATATCTTTTGTTTTTGGACTTTTTGGGAGGGCTGATCTGCCGCTCGCGCTGATGCGGGCGTTGATTTTCGCCGGACTGTTTTTCGGACTCGCCGCCGGAATATATTTTCTTTACGAGAAATTCTTACAACCTGAGGCGAGTCCTGAAAAGGACAACGGGCAACTCGGGCAAAATGTCGATTACTCTGTTGGAGATAACATTGAATGGTCCGGCGACGATAACAGAACGCTGGGCGATATGCCTATTTTAGAAAGCGGTGGAGAAACCGCGCCGCCGGTAGAAGGCGAATATTCCAGAAGTATGCCCGCAGATGACTCGTTATCGAGTAACGCGGGCACGAATGACACGGGTGTGGAGGAACTGATACCGGAAGATTCATACGGAACTTCCAACGCTTCAGGGGGGGTAGAACAAAATGATAATAACAAGTACAGTGAAAGCGGGGGTTTAGCTTTGCGTGAAAATGCTGCCCCCTTCTCCGGCGAAGGTTACAGTGTGAATATGAACGACTTCACGCCGGTGACCGCGCGGTCCTCCGAATCGATGGAGGGTAAACGCTCGTCCGCAAAGGACGGGGCGTCGCGTAGAGGAACGGTTGATATGTCGGTTGAACGAAAACTCGGTAAGGAAGACCTTGGTTTCGAGTTTGACGGAAAAAAGATAGCGGGAGCGATTCAAACTTTGCTTAAAAAGGACGAAGGATAGGTTATGGGGAAATCCCTTCTGGACGAAAAAACAGAAGAAGAGCTTTGGCAGGAGTACCGTCAAAACAAGGACCCAAAGATTCGAGATACCTTCATCAAACAATACGCGCCGTTGGTGAAGTATGTCGCCGGAAAAGTGTACGACGGGATGCCGTCTACGGTGGAATTCGATGATTTGGTGAGTTACGGTACGTTCGGACTTCTCGATGCTATAGAGAAGTTTGATTTGGCGCAGAATGTCAAGTTCAAAACCTACGCTGTTGTTAGGATTCGCGGCGCGATATTCGATGAGCTTCGCTCAACGGATTGGGTGCCGCGCTCCGTCAGGCAAAAAATACGCGAAGTCGAAGACGCCATAAGCGCGCTTGAAGCCCAGCACGGCCGTCCTGTGAGCAATAACGAAGTTGCGGCTTATCTCAAGATGGATGAAGGCGAATTTCTGAAAACAATCGTAAAGATATCCAGCACGTCGGTGCTGTCGCTAAATGATGTCTGGTTTTCGGGAGATGAAAACGACAAAATGTCGATACAGGACAGTATTGAGGGTCCGGAAGCTCTTAAACCCGATGTAGTGGTCGAACGAGATGAAATTCGCAGGATAGTTTACGATATAATAAACCAGCTTCCGGAAAAAGAGAAAAAAATAATAATTTTATATCACTATGAAGATTTGACGCTCAAAGAGATCGGGCAGGTACTGGAAATAACTGAATCGCGTGTTTCGCAGTTACACACTAAAGCAATGCTTAGAATCCGCGCAAAATTAACCAATGTTCGCAAAGGCATAATGTAAAGGAGCGCGTTTGGTTGATTTTGCCGGTTTACAGGCCGCCGTAAAAGAGCATTTGGAAACTGACAGCTCTATTGAGTGCATAGAAGTCGAAGGTGAGAATTTGGAAGCCGCCATATCGGAAGCTGCCACATTGCTCGGTGTTCCCCTTCGTTACATCGAATATGAAATCGTCGATAAACAATCATCATTTTTCGGAATAGGCAAAGATTTTTGCAAAATTCGTGCTAACAAACGAAAGAATGTCATCATTGAAGACAAACTCGAAGACACTGAAATAGGTGTTGACGAAACTGAAGCCTATGATGTACCTGTAAATGTTGACGGCGATGTATTCGTTCAGCGCAGACAAGACGGCGTTTATATAAAAATTACGAAACCTAGAGGCAGCGGAGAATACGCGAGCAGATCCAAGGCAATGCAAGTTCTGAATAAGCGCAGCGTTATTCTCCCCGACACCAATGTACTAGCGGATTTATTAAAATATCCAACAGATAAATACGAGCGTGTGGCCGATTTCAAAAATATAGCGGCTAGCGACACGGCAGCTGTTGTCAACCTTGACGAACAAGAAATGAAGGCTTTCATTTATGTAACCGCCCCCAAAGCGGGCGGGCGTGATTTTACATACGAAGAATATTTTAAACTTTTGCAAACCAGCGGAGTAGTATACGGCATTGATGAAGAATATCTGCAAAAATTTGCCGACACTCCGGTTTATCGAGAAAAAATCTGCGTCGCCTCCGGCAAACTCCCCGTTGACGGGCAAAATACATACATCGAATACTTTTTCGAAACCGAACCCGGCCGTGTAAGACTTTCAGAAAACACTGACGGCAAGATTAATTTCAAAGAACTAAACATAATTCAGAATGTACTTAAAGACGAAAAACTCGCGGAAATACATCCTGCCGAAAAGGGTGAAACGGGTCTCACCGTAACCGGACATACCTTGCAGGCGCAGAACGGCAAGGATTTTCCGGTTACGCTCGGTAAAAATGTCCGGTTTTCCGACGACAACCGTCTGATCCTCGCTGACATTAACGGGCAGGTTGTCATGTCTAACGGGAAAATAAATGTCGAATCGGTTTATACGATTGACGGCTCTGTCAATTTGAAGACCGGAAACATCCTTTTCCTTGGAAATGTCATCGTAAACGGTAATGTCGAGGAGGGTTTTTCGGTCAAAGCGTCCGGCAACATCGAAGTCTGCGGACTGGTTGATAAAGCCTCGTTGATAGCCGAAGGCGATATAATCGTGCGGCAGGGAATCACCGGTAAAAAAGGCGAACTCATAAGTGCCGGACGCTCTGTTTGGGCGAAATTCATCGAAAATTCGGATGTAAAATCCGGCTCAATGGTCATTGTGTCGGACGGAATTCTTAATTCGACAATAGACGCGGAAAACAGTATAGTTTGTCAGGGAAAACGCGCCGCTATTATAGGCGGAAGACTGCGCGCCTGCGAAGAAATAAACGCGAAATCGTTGGGCAGTCCGTCCGGAAATACTGAAACCGTATGTGAAGTGGGGATAGAACCAAAGAAAAAATCCCGTCTTGAAGAACTTACCGCTAAATCTAAAGAATTGACGGCGGATTTTGACGGCATCTCCTCTAATCTTAAAACTTTAGCAAACATACGCCAGCAGCGAGAGGCCTTGCCAGAGGATAAAGAGCTTTATTTTCAGGAGTTGATTGAAACACGTCAAAAATTGGCGGCGGAACTAACGAAGGTTAACAATGAAATCAACGAGATAATGCAGTTTCTGCAAAGTATTCCACTGGTCGGACGGGTTTCTGCTTCCACGCTAATTTATCCCGGTGTTATCGTCAAAATCCGCGACTTCAAGAATGTTATAAACAGGGAGTTTAAGGCGTCAACCTTTATTTTGGAGAATGGCGTGATACGCGCCGTGAAATATATAGAGCCGGGTAGCGTTGCACAGCAAAAGGCAGTGGAAAAATAATGGCGATGCAGCCTGTCGATTTACAAATCATTTTTTCGCAGCTGGACACTATCGCCAAAGATGTCTCCGCCCAAAAAGACGGACACGCGCTGCGCGGTGCTATAAACGCCGACACGCTTGGAAAAAAATTAGAAGAAAAATCACATTCCGTAAACGAAATGCATGACGGCGGTGAAGAAATGGAATCGCTTAGCGCGTATGATAATCACGATTCACAAAAAAGAAACAGCGATAAAAAAGGTAAAAACGGTAGCAAAGATGACAAGCGGCGTGATTTTAATGATCCTTCGCTCGGAAATTATGTAGATTTAACCGGATGAGCCGGGGTTTTGTTTGAAACATGGCTTATGTTTTTTCATCAGTGGCGCTGTTAATCAGTGTGATATCTTTTCTTGTCCTGTTTTTTTATGTGAAAAAACGCACGGACGCGGACAGAATACCGCCTGAAACGCGGCGCGAGGTATCCCAGATCATCAATGAAATTGATAGAATCACTGATCGGGATTCAGAACTAATCGAAGAGCGTGTAAAAAAATTAAAGTCATTGCTGGGAGATATTGACCGGCGCATTGTCGCGCATGAGAGTCTTTTGAACAGCCACAAGGCCGCTGAAGAAACGCAAAAAAAATTAGCAGAAGAAAAAAAAGGCGCGGCCATAGATTCCTATATCAAACTTGGAAAAAAGAATTACTCGCTGCCAAAACTAGACACGCCGGAAAACGCGGAAGCCACCGGAGTTGAACAGACGGACAGCCGTAAGATGCTTGAAGCCGTGGAACTATCAGCCGCGGGCGTTCCGCCGCACGAGATAGCGAAACGTCTGCATACAACCATCAACGAGGTGGAAGTGGCCCTGTTTCTAGCGGCAAAACACCCGACCCCACCGGACGTTTAATCGGATTCGGGTTTTGTGATTGAAATATGAAGCTCGGCAAGCTGCTTCGGGTCAACCTCGTTGGGGCTGCCGTCCATCGGACTTTGCGCGAACGAATTTTTAGGAAAAGCTATCACGTCTTTTATTGACGAGTCTCCTGCCATAAGCATGGCAAGACGGTCGAGTCCGGGCGCGATTCCGCCGTGCGGCGGCGCCCCGTAGCTAAAGGCTTCTATCAAAAATCCGAATTTTTGCGCCGCCTCAGCCTCGCTTAAACCCGCAATTCTAAAAACGCGCTTTTGCAGTTCCGGGTCATGGATGCGGATTGAACCGGAGGCTAACTCATATCCGTTCAATACCAGATCGTATAAGTCGCCTTTTACCGCGCCCGGGTCGGCTTCCATGCTCGCATGGTATTGCTCCTGCGGGTAGGAAAACAAATGATGCGCCGCCTCCCAGCGTTCTTCTTCGGCGTTAAATTCAAACAACGGGAAATTAACAATCCAAACGAAACTGAATTTACGCGAATCACAAAGACCCAAATCCTGCCCCAGTTTGGAACGTGCCGCCCCAAGACTTATGTTCGCTATACGGCGGTCAATGTCCGCTACAATGAGAATTAAATCGCCCACTTTCGCGTTGAGTGCGTTCGTAACGGCGACGGATTTCTCCATGAAAAACTTGGAAACACCGCCTTCCAATACCGGTTGTTCTTCGGTGCCCGCGACTTTCATCCATGCGAGTCCTTTGGCTTTGTAAATCTTGGCGTGGGCTTCGATATCCTCGATTTGCTTGCGAGAGTAAGAGGCGCCGCCTTTTACAACGAGCGCTTTAACCGTGCCACCACCCACAAGCGCCGTCTTGAACGCCGTAAAGCCGCTTTCCGCGGCGAAAGCGCTGAAATCCCGCAGTCTCATGTCGTAGCGCAAATCGGGCTTATCTGTGCCGTAGTTTTCCATCGCTTCATCATAGCTCATGCGTGGGAATTCCAGCGGCAATTCCACGCCTAAACATTTATTGAAGATGTAAGCAAATAGCTCTTCTGTCATTTTCAGCACGTCGTCCCGTGAGACGAAGGACATTTCGATATCAATTTGAGTAAATTCCGGCTGACGGTCACCCCTCGAGTCTTCATCACGATAACAACGTGCAATCTGGAAATATTTATCGAAACCCGCAACCATCAGCAGTTGCTTATAAAGCTGCGGCGACTGCGGCAAAGCGTAGAACTGCCCCGCGTAAAGACGGGAGGGTACGAGGTAATCCCGCGCTCCTTCCGGCGTGGACCGTATGAAAGTGGGAGTTTCAATCTCGTAGAAACCGTGAGCGTTCATCCATTCCCTAACAGCAAATGTGAGTTCACTCCGCAACCGGATGCGCTTTTGCATAAATTCACCGCGCAGGTCGAGGTAACGGTATTTGAGCCGCAGTTCGTCTTTCGCTGAGGGTTTGTCCTCAATCTGAAAAGGCGGCACGGCGCTTTTATTTAGGATAACGATGCTGTCTGCCAGCAATTCCACCTCTCCTGTGGCCATTTCCGGATTTTTCATATTATCAGGACGAAGGCGGACTAGCCCACTTGCCGCGACGCAGTATTCGTTACGCAGTTCCGCCGTTACCGCGGATAATTCCGGCCCGGCGTTTTCATCCACCACAATCTGCGTAATGCCATACCGGTCGCGCAAATTTATAAACGAAATACCGCCGTGGTCGCGTTTGCGCTGCACCCAGCCGTTCAAGACCTGCTTAGTTCCGGCATCTACAGCGCGCAATTCTCCGCAAGTCTTACTGCGTTTGAATTTCTTCACGATTATTGTTTCGAGGCAATCTGGAAATCAAATCGTCCATCGAATGAAGTACAACCTTTTGAATATCGTATGAACGTTTGGAAAATATTTGTTTCTCTGTTATAAAATTAATCTTCACCTCGTAGCGCCAGCCGCCGTACGTTATTATCATCGTAACAATCTCGCCGTCGTCATAAGCCTGCCGCGCAACTTTTGTGGACGAGGAACTGTCGTCGTGTATTTTTCTATTATAGTAAAGATGCGCCCAAGGGTATTTTGAAAAATTATTTTCCAGCAATTGCACCGCCTCATCTACCGTGTAATTCAATTCCTGGGCGCTAACGTCAACAGCGCACAGCGCGAAAAAAAGTGTCAAATAAACCGAGATTTTTTTCATAAAATTGCTCCTCACATAAAACTTACTTTATTATTGCCCCAATCGCAAAAAAAAGCAACCGGTTTGCCGCGCTGCTCAAACGTTTCTGACTTAGTTGCATAAATCTTTATAATACAATAATTTACGAAAAACACTCCGAAACTTCCGCGACTGCAAATCACTGGAAGTGGCGGAGACGCGACGGAGTCTGCTGTCGATTTGCTGACAGCGCCCCGCGAACAGGTTCGCGGGGCGCGTCATTTGACTTGTTCGACAACCCGGCTGCTTGTCTCCCAAGTCATTTTTTAGCGGTTGTTGTTTAGAAACTGAAGTTTCTAAACAACTCTATTGATTGCAGGGAAGAATTATTTTGCCGTTACGCGGCTCGAATATGCCGTTGTCATTTACATAAATGCCGTCACTTTTGTTGTTTCACAGGATATCGTTATCAGTGATGGTTCAGCTATTACGAGACCACCGCTGTATGAAACGTCAATTATCAGCTTATTCTCAAGCGTAAGTTTTATCCCGCCGCTTATTGGAATTGGATAAACTCCTCATCAGTGAGTTATTGTCAGGTTTTCGTTAAAATGGTTTTATTTTTCACGTTATACGGCTCGCTTCTTTACCCAACGCGCCAGACGCGTCGGGCAAAAGAAGCATATTAATCTGTTAACTGCCGGAGCTTACATATTCTATTTTGAACTGACCGTTGCCGTAGCTCGTCGCGGTGCCATTTTTTTCCTGCGTGAGGCCGTCTTTAACATAGTTGGAACCACCGCCGCCAGAACCGGCGTTTACATATGCATCGGGTCTACTTATGGCTTCAGGCCCTATCGCGTTACCGCCGATGTATCCGCCGCCGCCACCGCCGGAACCTTCAAACGTGCTGCTGTTTCCATTACCTCCGTTTTTTCCCTTTCCGCTTTCATCGCCGTATGAACCTACGTTGGCGGGAGCGTACTCCCCATACCAAGTGTTGCTGATGTTGTATATTTTTTTGTAGTTCTTGGCTGTGATATGCTCGTACGGCTTGGGTAGGCTTGCGCCTAAAGTGTACTCCTGTACGCTGTCGGGCTTGCCGCGGCGTATCGCGGGTTCGGGTTCCTTTCCGGCGTGGCCTCCGCGTATAACTCTTCGGTTATCGTTTAGATTGGGGTCCACAGAGGGGATGTTTCCGGCTCCGCCTCCGCCTCCGGCTACGAGCAGCAGGTCTTTTTTGCGTTCAAACTTTTCGGGAGTATCGACGTTTGCAGCGTTGTTGTCGCGGTTGCCGGCATAGTAGACTTCGGTCGCGCCGCCGCCGCCCGCGCCGGGAGCTGAATTGCTGTATCTTTTTCCACCATCACCGCCATTAGGCCATCCGCCCTGAGGTGTTTTGCCGTAATCCGTGCCGGGTATTTCCACAAGCGTGGTGGTCTTTTCGTCCAATTTCGCCAGCCCTCCACCTTCGATTCCGATGCGAACTTTTATTACGTCTCCGGCGTTAAATTTTCCTTTCGCTTCCACATAGCCGCCCCTGCCGCCGAACTCGGCCCTTTTCGTAGTTGACATGACGTGTCCGCCGTTCGCGCCGGTTATCGTTATTTTGTAAGTTCCACTGTGGGTTATCGTTACTGACTTCCACGTTTTGTCATTCTCGCTTTGAGACGACAGTATGACGGAGGTAGGTACAAAGTCGGTCAGATTCGCGTCTTGCGCGTCTTTAACCGCTTTTTGAAGCGACAGTTTGGCCGCGGTTATCTCCGCGCTGTCGTATACGCGGTAGTCCACTTTCACGACAAGCGGTATACGACCGCCGCTACTATCGGTTTTATAAGTTCCATCATCGTTGCGCTCGAAATCGTCCAGAGGAACTTCGACCTCTACCATTTTTCCGGCGGCCGCTTCCTGCGCGTTTTTAATGGCGGCCTCTAAAGCCTTTGAAGCCTCTGTATTCAAAGGAGCGCCTACGAGATTCTGGTCTTTATACACCGGCCCGGTCCCCCCCTTATTTAACAGGTCTTGCATGTCTTTAATAATTTTTCCGATTTCGTCTATATCCTTTTTTGTGCCTTCATCAATTTTGAATTCGGCGTTTATCGTTATATACGCGCCGTTAACCGGCTTGAGCAGTATGCTGCCGGGGAATTCCAACGGATCATTTTCTTTAAGCGTATATGTGAGTTTGTAGCTGATGTCGGCTGGATTTATTGACGCGTTCACAGCCGGACCTTCGGCGGTAGAAAGTGCTGGATTGAGCGCGAATATTCTCCATGTACTAAATTCTGACCCGCTTTTTGACGGAATTTGAAGATTTTCCATTTGCTTGCTGTCGAGGAAATATGTTACGGAAAGTCCTTTGATTACGTATTCGGGACCACCGGCGCTGTTTTCCGGCGCGGCGACATCGTTCTGCGCCGCAGCTTCGCCAACTGCCGGCCCATTTGACTGCGAATCACCCCCCGTGCTGAGAGCTTCCCATTTCGGGCCTAATTTTAGCGGATCGTTTATAAAATCGTATTCCGTAAGTTTGTGTTTTTCGAGCCACTTTTCTTTGCTTTCAGAACCTTCTTTGAACTCCATTTCTGGAATTAGTTCATTGGAGCGAAGCAGGTCTATCTTCTGCGCAGCGGGGGCGGCGCCACCCGCACTGAATAACGCGAACACGCCGTCTGTTCTTACAGGATCTCCTTTACCCGGTGGCATGCTTATTGACTCTCCGCCGGATTCTCCACAGGACGCAAACGCGAATCCTAATAACATCGCTGTTATAACAGCGAAAATTCGTCTAGTCATAGTTGACCCTCCTCATGGTCTTTACTATATTTATTTGCCGCGTTCCGCGCGGTATAAGCAATATAAAAACAATGTATCTGTTCTGAATATACATAAAAAAGCTATTTCAAACAATTTCATTATTAGAGTTGTTTAGAAACTGAAATTTCTAAACAACTCTATTTAACGTTATCATGAACGTTAAAACGTGGGATTTAAGGGTGTTTTTCCGCTTCTGGCACCAAATATGAAAGCGCTGAAAATTGAACCTTGACTTTTGTGTTCCGCTCAGGTATACTTTTCGGTATGATAAATTTTGAGAGGTGCACTGCTAAATCACAGTTAAATTTTGTCAATAGTGAGGGAGGGGGGGGGGCGATACTTATTTGTGTTCCGGGTTATAATGAAGCGGAAAACATTGAAGCTTTTATAAGCGCCATTTTTGACAACGCTACTGCCGGTGTTGACGTACTTGTTATTGATGACAGTTCACCGGACGGAACTGGGGCGATAATTGAAAAACTAATCCTCAAATACAACGGACGCCTCAATATGATTCAACGCCCCGGAAAACAGGGCGGGGCGTCGGCTTTTCTGGAAAGCTTTGAATACGGACTGAAGAACGGCTATAGCACGATGCTTGCCATGGACGCCGACTTTTCACACGACCCGAAATACATCCCGTTGATACTGTCAAAAGCAGATGAATACGATGTGGTGATAGGCTCGCGACTTGTAAAGGGTGGAGGAATAGAAAACCGCTCTATTTTAAGAAATATTATTTCCTCCGGCGCGTCTTTGTATTGCCGTCTTCTACTGACCCCCCGCGTCAAAGACTGGACCGGCGGATATAATTTATGGTCGAAAAAGGCTCTGGAAAAAATACACATCGAGTCAATTTTTACACGCGGCTATTCTTTTCAAATCGAGATGAAATACAAAGCCGTCCGTGCCAGATTAAAAATAACTGAAATACCGGTCATATTTCCTGACAGAATAAAAGGATCGTCAAAAATGTTTCCGGCGTATTTCATAAAAGCGCTGCTCGATGTATGGCGGATAAAATTTTCTCACGTAAAAAATAGCGTTGTCAAACAAATATTTAAATTCGCGATTACCGGCGGGTTCGGCACAATCACAAATCTTGCGTTGTTTTTTCTATTTGCTGACATCCTGAAACT
>JAIRSB010000174.1 GCA_031255655.1 Spirochaetaceae bacterium
GAAAACACGGACGCGGGCGGAACCGCTATTATAACCGGTATCCCGCGGCAATCGTTACCTCAAGTCCATGCCCAGCAGCGCGTCCCCTTTGCCGGCTTCAAACTTATTTGCGAGCCTCGCCCATACAAGAGTTCGCAGCCAATTTTACCCATACTGCGCTGAAGTCTGGCGCTTGCTGGAGTTTACTTTGTGTTTACATCCTCATCCTTCACGTCGCTCACAGCCTGCCATGAGCCCCTCAAAAGAGGGACTGTCTACAGTTTTTCATTGATGTCATTAGTTAGACGATTTGGCGCGTTTTTAATATAAACTTGTTCAACGCCCGCGTTGGGGCGTTGAACAAGAGTGACGCTTGGGCTGCCCGCAAGCTGCCCAAACATATCAGGGTATCCTGCCGCCTAAATGTCCGCGCCGGAATACCTCAGCTTCCCAAAAGCGGTTTATTTAAACCACGTGAAGGGATTCCACCACTTTTTGGTGGAAGAGTTTGATTCCGACCCAATAAGGCCGCCCCCGTCGCTACTGCTGGCGCTGCTCATTATGGCGCTGCCGGGAGTTAGGAGTCCGTCAGCCCATTTTATGGCTGTCGCCGAGCCGTACCATGTTTCTTTCGGGTTTAAGTACATCCACAGAAACTTTATTCCCTCGCGCTTTACGTCGATAGTCACGTTCACTATTGCGTCCGCGCCTAGCCCTTTTGCCTGCTTCAAAAGCTCGTAATAAGTGAAGACATCGCCTTTATTGTTTTCAACAAAGTTTTCCGTCTGCACTATTCCCAGAGAAGTAAAATCCTTTACCGGGACAGCAGTAATCTCGGGAATACTACCGATATTCTGCTTGCCGATTGTCGCGCATCCGGTGAAGAGCGCGCCGAACGCCAGTAAAACCGCTAAGGTTCCACATAATTTTTTGTTTGCCATTCTTATCTCCTTAGTATAGCAAAAAACCGCGACGCCGTGCGAACTATTCGCCCGACGCCTTCCACGCGGCGAATTCCCTAGGCCGACGGCCGTGATTTGGAACTCTTTTCCGCGTTTTGCACGAAATTACGTTCGTACACTCGTGTCCTATATGCTTATCCCGCATCCTTTTGTGGGTTAAAGCCTGAAACATAAAAAAAAGCCCGGCTCCGGCGGTAAACCGCACGGGGCCGAGCCTCTGAGTACTGAGTAAAAGTATATAATAATAGGGTGTTTTTTCCCTGTTTTGCCGCTTTATCTATCGCGGCGGAAATCCGCGTTAAATTCGGGGGGGGGGGGGGTAAATGATATTAAAAATACATTCGGCGGCCTGTTTCGCCGCCCTGTTTGCTTTCATGTTTCTATTGTATACCGCAGATGAAAGTGTTTGTCAATACCCGCGCTGCGTATTCATGATTTCACTGAATTTTTTTGCTTCCCTAACGACAACTGAGCACCCGCCGCGCCGCCTGTCATGCTATTGATGTTTCGTCTTGACAAGAATTATCTTTATTTGTACAATTGAATATATGTTCAACTGAATGAAGGAGCTATAACATGACCGAAACAGAAATTTGCGAATGTTCCGTTATACACGAAGAAGTGGTAGTGGAAGTGAGCAAACGGATGCCCGATGAGGAAACGATGCTGGAGCTGGCCGACTTATTTAAGATGTTCGCCGATTCCACGCGGGTAAAGATAATCTGTGCGCTTTTATGCGCGGAGATGTGCGTTTGCGATATATCCGCCCTGCTGGGCATGACAAAATCGTCAATATCGCATCAATTGCGCTTGCTGCGCCAGACAAAGCTGGTGAAAAACAGGAGGGTAGGAAAAATAGTTTATTACGCCCTCGATGACGAGCACGTGCGCGACATACTGGACAAGGGGCTGGCCCATGTCCGCGAGTAAGGGGGTGTTTATGAACCATGTTGAAAATAAATCATCTGCGCGGCAATCGGGCGAAGCTGACGGCTGCTGCCGCGCATGCTGCGCAACGGTAAAGGACGAGGCAAACGAGCCTTGCGGGGATAAATTCTTTATGCCGCGCATGATAGCCGGCGGCGTTTTTTTCACGCTGGGCTTGCTGTTGGAAGCCGGAATAATCAGGTTTCAGATGTCCGTTTTTTCGCCGGAGTTAATCGCCTGCGTCGCGGCCTATATTTTAATCGGCGCGGATGTTGTTTTACGTTCCGTGAAAAACATAAGCCGCGGGCAGGTGTTTGACGAAAACTTTTTAATGACGATAGCGACTTTCGGCGCGTTCGCGATTGGCGAGTACCCGGAGGCCGTTGCCGTAATGCTGTTTTATCAAATTGGTGAAGCGTTTCAGGAGGGCGCGGTGCGGCGTTCCCGCTCTTCGATAGCTTCTCTTATGGATATTCGTCCCGATTACGCCAATTTGAAGGAGGCGGGCGGCCTTCGTGTTGTTTCGCCGAATGATGTCCCTGTGGGCAGCGTCATTGTTGTTAAACCCGGCGAAAAAATCCCGCTGGACGGCGTTGTTATCGACGGCCTATCCTCGATTGACGCTTCCATGCTGACAGGCGAGAGTATGCCGCGGGATGTGGGGGAGGGCTGCGAGGTGCTGGCCGGCACGGTCAACAAAAACGGGCTGATTACACTGCGGGTTACAAAGAGCGCGGGCGAATCGACTGTGGCGCGGATTCTTGAAATGGTGCAGAATGCCGCCCAAAAAAAATCGACTGTCGAAAAGTTCATAACGAAATTTGCCCGCTACTACACGCCAGTCGTGGTAACGGCGGCTCTGCTTCTCGCGCTCGTGCCGCCGTTGATTTTCGGCGGCATGGATTTTGGCCGCTGGCTTTACCGCGCTTTGGTGTTTCTTGTGGTCTCCTGCCCCTGCGCTCTGGTTATATCGGTTCCGTTGAGTTTTTTCGGCGGCATAGGCGGCGCGTCAAAACGGGGAATTCTGGTAAAAGGCAGTTCATATCTGGAGGCTTTGAGCGACATTGACACAATGGTGTTTGACAAAACCGGAACGCTGACGAAGGGTATTTTCAAGGTTACGCAGATTGACGTGAACGGCGGCTGCTCGAAAGACGATATTCTCTATTACGCGGCTCATGCCGAGTATTTTTCCAACCATCCGGCGGCGGCGGCCATAACTTCGGCCTTTTCCGGCAAAATAGACGCGGCCATTGTTACGGAACTTGACGAGCTTGCCGGACGCGGGGTGCGGGCGCAGGTCAACGGAAACGCAGTTTTGGCCGGAAACAAGAAACTGCTGGAAGAAGCGGGTATCGTTTTTACTCCGTATGAGGGCACGGGGGTCTGCGTTTATATCGCTGTAAATAACGAGTTGGCGGGGAAAATCATCATTCATGACGAGGTGAAGCCGGACAGCGCCGCCGCGATAACCGCGTTAAAAAAACTAGGCGTTCGGCATACCGCGATGCTTACCGGAGATTCGAAAAGAGAGGGGGATGCTGTCGCCAAGCTGTTGGGCATAGATTCAGTGTTTATGGAACTTTTGCCTGATGAAAAGGTGCGCACCCTTGAAAAAATCGGAGAGGAGCGGAAAACGAAGGGGAGTTTAGTTTTTGTGGGGGACGGAATAAATGACGCGCCGGTGCTGGCCCGCAGTGATGTCGGGATTGCCATGGGCCAGCGCGGTACGGACGCCGCGATTGAGGCGGCGGATATAGTGCTGATGACTGACGAGCCGGGTAAGATATGCTCCGCGATAAATATCGCCCGAAAGACGCGCCGCATCGTGAAGCAAAACATCGCTTTCGCGCTCAGCGTAAAGGGGGCGATACTGATTGCGGGCGCGTTAGGCGCCGCCTCGATATGGCTTGCCGTTTTCGGCGATGTCGGCGTGTGCCTGATTGCCGTGTTGAACGCGCTTAGGGCGCAATCAGTGAAGGCCGCAAATGTTTGACGCGCCTGTTAGTCGAACTCGTTTAATTCTTTCGCCAGCATATCGTAAAGGGCGCGTGATTTTTCCATAAGCGGGCCGGGTTTACTTTTGGAGGATTTACCCAGTCCGAACATTTTCGCCAAATTGCGTTTGATTTCACTGAGTTCCGAAAAGCGGCGCTCGCCGTCGCGGGTGTCGCCGTATTTGTATTTAAGAAGGCCGGAAATATATAACACGCCCTCGTAGCCGTAATTCTTGTCGGTGTCGGGGCCTAAATTGTTTAGGCCGGAGAGCGATTCTTTCCCGGCCAGTTCGCGTTTCAGGGCTTCGGAATAAAGAAAACACGCTTTTTTCTTGAATAAAACGGACAGCCAGTCGTAGTGCTGCCCTTGGTCCTTTTGGTCTAGGTCTTCCAGAAGCCAAGCGGCGCGCAGCGCGGCTATTGCCTGTTTGATGGTCGGCGATATGTCGGTTTTATAATAATCGTAGCAGCGTAAAACTAAATACTGAGAAATGATGCCGGCAATCAGTCCGCGCGGCTGTGTAAAATCCACACCGGGGCATATTAGTTCCGCCTCTTTTTTGCGTCCGGCGGAGTCGTTCAGCGCAATTTGAATTTTGTCTTTCGGCAATTTGCTAAAATCGGCTTCCATAGAGGCAAACCAGCAGGAAGGGCAGACTGTCGCCTGATACGCCAGTGGATAAACGCTGCCGTATTTCGCCGACGGCACATATAGACGGTGCAATTCATCGGTTAGAGACCCGGCGTTAAGCCGCCCGCCGCCGGACAGCATCTCTTCGCGATTGAACTCTTCTTCGCAGACCGGGCAGGTATACACCCCCTTGGACTGATACGATATTTTTAATACGGTATCTTTTGAATCCGCCGACATTAATTTTCGTCGTCCTCTTGTTTCGTTATTTCCACCATCACTCTTTCAGGCTGATATGACTGCTGTTCAAGCGCCGAGTTTCCTATAGCTGTTTTTACCGACAGTTCGTAGTTTCCTTCTGCCGTTATCGCGGAACAATCAACGCTGAGGGTGTACTTCCACGGAACGAAAGCGATTACATCCGTATACGCCCCGCTAAGTGTTAAGCTGCCGGTTTCCGGCAAAATTTTTGCCGTAAAATTTTCGGGCAGATTTGCCGCAACGACAGGAATGTCGGAAAATTGTTTTTGCATAGAACGCTCGCGTATACTCGCGTTATATTCGACAGACGATTCACCGCGGAATGTGAAAAACGGACCCGGCGGTGCAAGGTTCAGCAGCAGTGAAAAATCCTGATAGCGGCCGGAAATGTCAAGCGGCTCCGTAGTTATTTCGGAAACAGTATTGATCATTGATTCAGGCCCCTCAATCTGAACCTGTTCAGGTTCAAGGCTTTCAGAAATGAAATCGTATCCGGGCGCGAGCTTCCCGAAAACATTGGGAGAAATTTTGAGGGTTTTAAGCGCCGGTTTATCAAGATGAACCAGAATGTCGGTGGGTTCAATCGATAAATCCAGCGTATCCATATCGAGCGTCACGCCGCTTTTAATGATTTTAACGGGAACATGATAAACGCCTTTTTCTTTGTAAGCGCTCAAATCAATGAAAGTTATAATATCGTTTCCCGATATGCCGGAAATATCGGATTCATTGCCGCGCAGTTTTACGCTCACGTTTTCGGGTATGGTATTTGTAATGATAAGCCCCGCCCCGTCCGTTTCTAGTTTGGAAGAAATGGTTTTTGTTTTCAACAGATTAATGTTATGAAACATGAAAAGAAACATGGCCAAGGCCAGCGAAAGAATTTTCGCGGGACTGTTCACGGTAAAAATTTTTATAATTTTATTGATGTTTAACAATTGATTTTTCAGGTTCATCAATGACTCCTACAAGCGGCGCTTCCGCGTCATTGCTGTTCGCCGTTTCAGCCTCGTCTTGACTTGCGGCCAGCGGTATCGAATCATCGTTATTCTCGTTTGCCGCGCCGCGGGCGGGACGGTCAAGCAGATCGCGCAGTTTCGACTGAATTTCCGAAGGTGAAAGATCGTAGTAAATTTGCGCCTCGTAAGCCAGCGATATGGCGCCGCTTTCCTCAGACACTACAAGTACGACGGCGTCCGACTGTTCGGACATTCCGAGAGCCGCACGGTGCCGCGTTCCAAAACTTTTCCGTATATTCTGCTGTTCAGAAAGCGGCAAAAAACATCCGGCGGCGGTGATGCGTCCGTTTTGAATCACCATCGCCCCGTCATGCAGCGGCCCGTCAAACTGAAAAACGGTAACAATCAGCGTTGAGGAAATCTCGCCGTTTATACGGGTTCCCGTTTCGATTATGTTTTTTATGTTCGTGCGGCGAGGGAAAATAATCAACATACCGCGCCGCTGCTCCGAAAGTATCTCGGCGGCGTTGACCACTGCCTCAAGCTGCCCGAGCCGCGGTTTTGTGTCCGGTCTAAAAATTCCGGTCAGCCCCAGTTGAATTATCAGCTTGCGCAGCTCCGGCTGAAAGACAATGGCGACCGCTATCAAAAGACCGGGCGCCATCAAGTTCAAAATCCACAACAAGGTATCCAGTTTCAGCACATAAGCGACAGAGAATATGAGAGCAAGAAATCCCGCGCCTTTCAAAAGCTGCATAGCTTGCGTTTTCGCCAGCAGTCCGTAAATCGTGTATATTAAAAAAGCAAGTATTACTACATCAAGAATGGGATTTATTTCATTATAAAATTTCTGCGCTGTTTCAAACCAGTTCATAGAGTGTAAGTTTACCCCGAAAGCCTATAAAAGTTAAGCGGGCGCGGATGACTAACAAAAAAGGCAGTGCAAACATAGAACAGTAATTCTCATTTAAGGTGTTATTTTTCCAAACAAAAATTGACACGCGGGGCGTGAAACAAGCGCTGTCTGATTATGGGGCTTTTGTATGGGCGGGCGGTCTTTATATTTGCGCTCCGCGCAAATATAAAGACCAAGAGCCAACGCGCCGGAGGCGCGTTGGCTTGGAGTTTAGTTAGATGATTTCAATCTTAGCGTCGGGTAACCGTCCATAGTGATGTTGCCAAAGTCCCAGTTGTCCTCGCTGAATTTGAGGTCTGATACCCACGTAGCTTTAGTTTTTAACTCCGCAGCGGTTTTGCTCAAACCGTCTAAGCTGTCCGCTGTGCCGTCTGATACGACGCTCCCGTTAACCATCATGGTGGAAAGCGCGTAGTTGTTTGCCACCTGCCCATTGCCACTATGATAGCCTACTACACGATGAGCGATTATATTGCTGCCATTACTACTTTGAGCGTTAATAGTTTCGTTAAGCACGGCAGAGTCTGAAATTTTTGCCCCGCCATTGGTGGTATTTGTGGATGCGTAACGACCAACCAGTCCTCCGCCCGCGACTAATCCGCTCATCGCAGTCTTCAAATTGATGTCCGTTGTGGAATAGCTATTTTTAATTTCAACTTTTGAATTGTCTGTAATATCGCCGACTATGCCGCCTGCAACTAATACCCTTGCGTCAGCTGTATTGTTTGACAAGTCTGCGGTTATCTCACCTCCGGTACGGCAATTATTAATAGTTGTCGTACTCCCGCCAATTTTGCCAATCAGACCGCCGAATCCGCGTGTGTTGTTACCGCCACCCTGGGTGCGATCATCTTCAACAACATTTATATTAATATCAGAACTGCAATTCTCTATTAATATTGTCGCATTGAGGCCTATTTCGCCGATCAGTCCGCCTGCTAACAAATATTGATTAGAAAGCTTGTAATTCAAATTTCCGGTAATCGAGATGTTTCTCAGGGTGTACAATGTTGCGGATGCTGTTTTATTGGCAATATGGCCCACGACACCGCCAAAATGCGCTGAACCTGTCATTT
>JAIRSB010000102.1 GCA_031255655.1 Spirochaetaceae bacterium
TTCCATGCTCAATGAGATCCGCAATCCGGTACCGAAAACATCCTCATCGTGTGCATGGACGAGTTTAGCGGATTATCAGATGCTGTGCGGGTAATATTCACAGAAACCCGAATACAAAAATGTATCGTACACATGCAGGCCAAATACCCCTGATATACAAATCATGGGATTCTGACTGGTCGGACTTCTGTGAGTTTTTCAAATATCCTAATGATAAAAGTTAAGTTTTAATTGTAATTCACATTCTGAACCTGCGGCTAGGCAAAGCCGTTTGCAAATCAAGACGCGGCTAGACTGATAGTAATCGCCGCCTTCATGCTGCCTGCCGGAGAGTATCCACGCGTCAAACGCACTTCCGCCGGAACTTAGATTGATAATCACCTCGTTGTGTATATCCTGAAAATCAACAGCAGCCGCGCCTGAAATTATCAAGCCTTTATCGTCTTCAAGCGGAAATGCGCACATTTTTTCGCTGTGGCTCGAAAATGCTTCGTATTTGTTGTACGAGTACACGCGGAGGCTTTTTTCGTCGTCATTAAAAAACGACATGTTTAATTCCGGCACAAAAATAAAATTCTGTTCCGCGTCGCTTTTATTCGTTATACGGTAGTTTACGCTGATTTCATTGTTTTTCAAATTATATTTCTTTTCGATTCCTATATAAGAAAAATTTCCATTGGATGACGGCAGTTCAAAACTTAATCTATGACGCTGGCGGTCTATCGCAGTTATAGCATAGCGCTCGTCCGCGCACAAACGAACGCCGGAATAATCGTTATTCATTATTGACTTGTATGAAAAATCTTCCGGAGCAATCATGTCGCTAAATAAACCGCGTATGCCTTTTATGCCTGTCGCGCAGCAATAATTCCATGAACGTGGGATATAGTCCAGTTCAAATATTTCCGCACCAGTTTCTTTGATAAAGCAGTTGACGTCTTCGCTTTGAAACAAGTATTCATTCACGCCGTCAAAATCGAAATCAAAGGCCATCAAAGAAGAGATAAAACTTTTATATCCGCGGGTTATTTTTTCCGCGTCCAAAAGCGCCTGATACGCGGCGTTTCTAACGGCTGTCCGGTTTATCCCGCTTTGCGGTGTGTGATAAAACAAATCATACGCCTGCGATTTCAACAATTCCTCGTAAGCGGCGCGTTTGTTTATTTTGTCGCCGCGAAGCTGGTCGACAAGGGCGTGCGTGAATGTCATTTTGGAGTAAAGATAATTTGTTTCGGGATATTCCAGCAAGCATTTTTTTGACGCTTTTTGCGGAAAATAAATTTTTCGTGGGGGCGGCAGATTCTTTATGAACTTTGACGGCAGGGAAAAATTTATTTTGTTTTCATAGGCGGATAGTTCGGACAAAAAATAAGACGCTGAATTTTCTGTGGAATGTTCAGCGTCTACACTGTTGAAACACGGCGGAAAAATGGTGATTATCTGCTCCGCACCGTTTTCTGCGTTGCGTAAAAGCGTGTCAAACGTTCCGTGTGCATCTTTTTCAAGACCGACGGAAAGAGTTTTTGAAATCGGAAATATGGTAACGAGCTTTCCTTTGTCTTCGCTGATGTAAGGCGAGTGCAGGTCGTTTCCTTTTATGCCCGCCTCAAAAAAATATGTTTCATCAAGAAAGGCGTATGATACATTGCACGATTTAAGAACACTGGGCATGGAAGAATCCCATGCGAGTTCCGGCAACAGGCAGCCCTGTGTGCGTTTGCCGAAGTGTTTACGCAGGTATGTCGTAAGCATCTCTATGTGACCCAGCCGGTCTTTATAGCTGATGAGCGGCATCAAGGGTTCGTAGAAGCCTCCAGTTAAAAGCTCAAGCTGCTTTCTGCGGACCATGTTTTCTGTGAGCATGAAAAGTTCGCTGTGATTGCGCTCAATCCAATACCATAGAGAACCGGAAAAATGCAAAACCGCCGGAATTTTGGGAAATTGGAACAAGGCGGACATGACCGCCCGTATTCTTTCGTTATACAGGCGTTCAAAACCGGAATTGTCTACTCCGTTCGGCAGATGATAATGGATGCCTAAAATGACTGTCACTAACGCTCTCATGCTTTTTCAAAATGATAGCCTTTTTTGCGCTGTTTGAAAACACCCCGCGGGGAGACAGAAAAAAAGTAACCGAAAAGCAAGGCTTAGGTGACGAAAATACACGCCCAGCTACAGGCTATATCTGGACAGCATATAAGACCGCCCGCTCAAAAGTGCAAGTGAGGCTATGCACTTATAGTGCATTGCCTTAATAAGTATTAAGTTTTTCATAGGATCATCCGATAATGCTGATGTGACATACAGTGCGGATTATAGAAAAGCGGCGATTGCTTTCAAGCAAGCGGGACCAAGGAACTGGGAGAGGCATTCAAAATAACGCCCCGGACTTATTATCCAGTGGATTGAAATACTGGAAACAAGCGGCAGCGTCAAGATAGAAATCAAGCGGACACGCAGGGGCAAAATCGACCCTGACGCGCTAAAGAAGGCCGCTGAGGAAAAACCTGACGCGTATCTCCGCGAACTTTCCAAGATGTTCGACTGCGCGCCGTCCTCCGTTTACAGGCGTCTGGTGAGCCTTGGTTTGACATATAAAAAAAGACCTTCACCTACTCGGAAAAATCCGAAGAGGCGAGGGTGGAATTTCGTGAAAAACTAGCTAAAATACCCGAAGAAACACGCGCCTACATCGACGAAAGCGGATAAACAAACCGCTACGGAAGAGCTCTCCGGGGAGAGAGACTTGAGGACGTTAAGAGAGGCAGGAAATTTCAAAGAGGCAATGTGGTCGCGGCAAGGATCGGTGACGGTATTGTCGCACCGCTTTGCTATACCCGTAACACGACAAGTGCCTCATTCATCGGGTGGTTCAGGACGAAGTTTGTCAACGCGGTACCCAAAGGCACAACCGTCATAAATGGATAACACCTCGTTTCATCAGCCCAAAAAGCTTAAAAATCTATGGCGTCGTCACGGCATTAGGCTGCTGTTTTTGCCTGCGTATTCGCCTGACTATAACCCGATTGAAAAATCCTGGGCAAATATGAAACGCGCTTTTAAGATAAAACACTATATTTATATAAACAGAAATAAAAACGGCACACGTCAGGTCTGTATATGCTTCGCCGCTAAAGTGGCTCGGAGTTCCGTTCGACTGGGTCATTCCGCTATGCTCTATTCCCACGCCTCAATCCCTCACATTTTTGCAGTCATGGACTTTGCTATGCAAAACCCATGACTGCAAAAATATCGCATACAGCCAGAACGTTATGCGAAATTGCACCTTAGTTTTTTGGAAAAGACATGAAAAAGTATTGACATTACTGACCCGGCAATATATATTCAGACATTTGAGGCATAGGCTATAGCGGGATCAAGAAAATATCGGGTAATCCGTTTTGGGTTGTCATTCAGCATATTCATATGTTCCTCCGTCG
>JAIRSB010000133.1 GCA_031255655.1 Spirochaetaceae bacterium
ATTGTAGCTTTCGGTTTGGCGGCGCTATGCGCCACGGTGTCCGTATTCGCGGGCGGCGGTAAGCAGGCGGATGGTGCCATCACCATCAAAGTTGGTGACAATTGGGGCGAAACGCACCCTATGGCGGCGGCCATTGACAACATCTTCAAAACGGAAGTCGAAAAGAATTCCGGCGGAAAGATCAAAGTAGACGTGTATCACAGCGGCACGCTCGGAAACGAGACAGATCTGTGGAACGGTGTGAGGAATGGCACCATCGAAGTGGCTATCGTAGGCACGCCGATGAATCAGGAATTCCCCACAATGTTGATTTCCGACTGGCCGTTCCTTTACCGGAACATCGAACACGCCAAAAAAGTGTGGACAGGTCCCATCGCGGAAGGAGTGAACACTCAGTTTCACGAGAAATTTCCGAGTGTTTACTTGATTGGCTGGGGTCCGAACAGCGCACGCACGTTTACGAGTAACAAGAAACTTACCACCGTTGATGATTTCAAGGGTCAGAAATTCCGTATGCCCGGCAATCCGATTCACGTCGGCATAGCTGAAAACCTTGGTGCGAGCGCCCAGGTCATACCGCTGGGCGAGCTTTTCAGCGCGCTTGAAACCGGCGTCGTCGATGGTCAGGATAACGGCATGGTGACTGTGATAAGTGAGCATTTCTATGAGGTTCAGAAGTACCTCTACGAAACAAATCACATTGTAGCCACGCTTGAAATCGTCGTAAGCGCCAAACTCCTCGACGGACTTCCCGCTGATTTGCAGAAAGTTGTAAAAGATGCTGCCAAAAAAGCTTGTGAAAAAGCCTGGGACGATTACATCGTAAGCCTTGACAAAGACCGCGCGTTCCTCATGGAACATGGGATTACCGTTACTCCGTGTTCGGCGGAGGATCAAGAGCGCATTATAACCATGATAAAACCGCTCACTGATAAACTGCTTGCCGACAACGCCTCATGGGCGCCAGCGTTAATCGAGAAGGTAAAAGCGGTAAATTAGTTTTTCTTTACCGCGGGGTTTAGACCCTGTCTTAGCACATTTACCGCGGCGTTTTCGCGGCAAATGTGCTGGTTACCCCCCCCCCCCCTTAAGAAATATAAATCCAGAACATCCAATAACAAACCCCAAACGCCGCACGCTGTTTTTTGCTCGCTTGACGCTTTTTTATCAAACTGTTACTGTATATAGAAACGATGGTGGGATAATCCGCGTGTAACTGGAGGAAATTTTATGAATAAACTGATACTCATCGCGGCAGCGATAGTTGCCGCTTTAACATTTGGCTCATGCGAGAAAACAAAAACAGGCGGTGTAGAGACGCAAAAGACGATAAAAATTGGCATATCGAAAATAACTCAGCACCCCGCGCTCGACGCGGTAGAGCAAGGCATACAAGACGGATTGGCCGCGCGGGGCATAACGGCCGAGTATGATTTGCAGAACGCCAACGGCGACATGAGTACCGCGACGCAAATAGCCGCCAAATTCAAAGCAGAAAAAGTCGACATCGCAATCGGAATAGCCACCCCCACCGCGCAGGCCCTGGCGAACACGATAAAAGACATCCCCGTCATATTCGCGACGGTTACAGATCCTGTAGGCGCGGGATTAGTAACGACATTAGAACACGGAGAAGGCAACGTTACAGGGCTTTCGGACGCGATACCAACATCTGAACACATAGCCTTGTTCAAAAAAATCGCAGACATAAACACGCTAGGATATATTTACACCGCGTCCGAAGCGAATTCCGCGTCCGCGCTGGCGCTGGTCGAGAAAAGCTGCGCGGAAAACGGCATAACGTTAATCACACAATCGATAAATTCCTCAGCGGAGACGCGCCAAGCCGCGCAAGCTATCGTAAACCGCGTCGACGGTCTTTACCTGACCACGGACAACACCGTATTCTCCGGCCTGCAAGGAGTAATCAATGTATTCCGCGGCGCGAAGAAACCGTTATTTTCAGGCGAAGTAGACAGTGCGTTGGACGGCGGATGCCTGATAGCTTCCGGCTTCAACTATTACAAAGCGGGAATAGTTACAGCCGGCATGGTCGCGGAAATAATTGATGGAAAGAAACCAGCCGACATACCGGTAAAATTGCTCACGGAACTTTCCGAAACCGATTTTCTGATAGATATGGACGCCGCCGCGAACTGCAGCATTGAAATTCCAGAACAATATATCGAGCAGGCAAACAAAATATTTGAAAACGGAACTTTGTACGAAAAATAGCCGCGTGAAGAATTACAGCCGCGCCGCCTTTTACTTTTTCCCGACAATAGCCGCCGCCTTGTTTTTATCCACGCTTTCACTCCTTTTTTCGGCATGCTACACGCTGAAACAAGGTGTTATAATGCTGGGATACCTAAGACAAGCGAAGCCGCTTGAAACTCTGGTTGAAGGGCCGGACGTTTCGGAAGAAACCATAGAATTCGTCGAACTCGTAACAGACATACGGAACTTTGCCCGTAACGAACTCGGACTTAGCGAAACAAAAAATTACACAAGGTATGTAGAGATAAACCGCGATTATCTGGCGGCGATAGTTTCAGCCTCGGCAAAAGATTCATTCAAACGCTACGAATGGCGTTTCCCCATCGTGGGCAGCGTTCCGTACAAAGGTTTCTTTGTCGCGGACGATGCCCGCGCGGAAGCTGAAAAACTTCACCGGAAAGACTTGGACGTATGGATACGCGGCGTAGACGCTTTCAGTACGCTGGGCTGGTTCGCCGACCCGCTTTATTCTTTCATGCGCGATTACAAACCGGAGCGAATGGCGGAGCTTTTGATACATGAGCTAGTGCACGCCACAGTATTCATAAAAAACAACATACAGTTCAACGAGGAATTAGCCGAGTTCATCGGCAGCGAAGGCGCACGACTCTACATAGAAAAACGTTACGGGAGCGGCAGTCCGCAAATGGAAAACATGGCGTATTCAGACAGCGACAACGCCGCTTATGTCGGCTTCATACAAGCTCTGATAGAGGAACTTGATTCTGTTTACAAAAGCAACATCCCGCGTGAGCAGAAACTTGAGTTGAAAGAAGAAATAATTGCCTCCGCCCAAATGCGCTTCGCGGCGGAATACGAGACGCGCTTTCACTCCGACCGCTATCGGGGTTTTTCAGAAATGCCCGTGAACAATGCTTATCTCGAACTGTACCGCCTTTACTATTCCGGCGGACGCGAACTCAAAGAACTATACGATGAATCCGGCGAAAACCTGCGCGAATTCATAGCGGCAGCGAAAACCATAAGCAAAGACGGCGGCAGTCCCATGTCTCAACTTCGTTCCGCCCTGCAAACCCACCGTGCCGCGCAAATCCACGACCCCTAACTCCGATATTTGCTTTCCACATGCTGCCGATAGTATAAAAAATCAAGAAACGAAAAATCACTTGAAATTCACCAGTAATTCTCATTTTAGAAATTGTTTACATGCGTTATTGATATAACCTATCACACGCTGAGCGTATACGTTTTGAGTATTGGGCTGACTTTTCTGTATTTTTACTGACGCTAATTTGGGGGTTAAGCGCGACAGACTTGGAAATTATTATTTTTTCATTCTTATTTTTTGTAATAACCGGCCAGTTCACCTGCTGTTATATTCCGAGTCTGGCTGGAACTATAATTCGTCAGTCCAATTTTCATAGTGGGATAGCAATTTTACACGACAATTTGTTCGGACGTGAGGTTCCCCTGCTTTGTGCATTTCCGATATCACCGATTGTGCCGCCCGCGACAAGGTTTCTGTTGCCTCCATTCTCTACTTTTACGGTTATTGAACCTCCGGTGAAGCAATTGGTTATGCTCAGTATTCCATTTGAATTATCGATGGCGATTTTGCCAATCAGTCCGCCAAGCCCCAAGAGTGCCCTCGCTATTGATGTGAGTAATAGCCTCTATATCAATAGTCGATTTGCAATTTTCCATTTCTACATTGCCGACGCCCCCTTTTATCTAACCGATTAGTCCGCCTGTTAGCAAAGTCTTCAACTTCACTATATTTCAAATTTCCGGTAATCGAGATGTTTCTCAGGATACACTTTCCAGCACTGTCAATCGTGCCCACAACACCGCCAAAATGCGAGAAACTCGCCATTTCCAGACCATTAGAGTGTTGAATAGCGCGGTGT
>JAIRSB010000199.1 GCA_031255655.1 Spirochaetaceae bacterium
TTAAATGTTCTAATATATCTTTTGATGGTATAATTATAGGAAGCTGCCTTGCATCATTTATTCGGAATGTTTGAGTGTTATTGACGAAGTCATTGACATAATAACTCATAAAACTTGCATTGATAATACAAATAAAAAAATATTCCTGTATATTTTTGTTATTTAATATAAACTCATACTTTTCACATCATTTATGCTTTTTTGCTTTACACGACATTTCAAGTAAGTCGTATTTATATCTGACCAGCAAAACCCCTCATTAAAATAATACTGCGGATTCCTCGTATGAAACGTGAAATTCAGGTTTGGACAATCAAGGACAACTATCGCCTTGGCGCCGACATCAGCAGTAAAGTATTGGTGTTGCCTTTGGTCTATCTGTTGAAATAGAAAGAAATCTCATCAGTCAAAGAACCAGAGAGGCTTTAGCCAGAGCCGTTGCAAAGGGCAAACACATAGGCAGTCCCAAAGGGAGTAAAAACAAGGATTTGAAACTTTCCGGTAAAGAAAGAGAGATAAAAAGACTATTGAGATCCGACTTGTCAAAAACAAAAATTGCGAAGCTTATGGGCGTTCATAGGTTTACATTGTATAGATTTTTGAACGAGAGGGTATAAATTAGGTCTGTTATCTATTGGGGCATATCCCTAATATGAAACAAGTGGATTTTCAGGGTCAGGTTTATGGATCATAATTTGCATTATCCCCAACACGCCGTTTCTCCGCACGCTTGCTTTGCTGCGTGGGGGGCGTGCTGTGCTCTTGTTCGCTGACTGCCCTGTCACTACAGGGATAGCCGAATGGGTACTGTTATTTTCTTTATATTGCTATACCTATAATCTTATTCAAAAATTTTCACAAAAATGCTGAAAATACTTGATTTTATGGCGTATTTATGCTAAAAAATAACCGTTGTATAAACATGAAGGAGTTTGTTATGAAAGATGTATTGGATGAAAGGCTCATGTTACATTGGTAACTTTGCAGCCACGAAAAGCTGCAATATTCCAAATAGGACCATGTCCTTGTTATAGTCAAGGTTGCGTAGGTGGCTGTAAAACCAATGGTTGCAAAAGTATAATAATACAAAAAAGGAAATAGAAAATACCACCGCCGTAAAACGGCGGTGGTATTAATTCGGGTGATAAATATGGACGATAACAAAATACCAATTTCTCCCGACACTTTGTTTAACGTATAATTGTAATCTGTCATGTGTATATGGCTACAGTTCGATTGTTTGCCAATGTGTGAGCAAGGCATGGGACGCGGAGGACGATGATGATTTTAGAATACAGCGCATCTGCGGTTCTTTTTGCCGGTTCAGTGCGCGCGGAAGCTTTTGAAAAGGCGTTTGGTGGTAACAGTGCATTTAAACTCGCACTAAAAAACACCGCCGATTTCCCATTTGTTGTAAAAATTTTCATTCTGGCGCGCAATGATTTTGACGAATCGCTGCTCCCCACCGGAATCGAAGGTATAACTCTTTGGCGTGAAAAAGAGTGGAACGTCCAAAATTTTTTGACCGCGCTTTCCCGTGCCTGCGAAGGTTTTGATTTAAGCTATTTCGCATGGGCGGATTCCCCCTTTCTTGACCCTAATCTGGCTGGCGCGCTCGCTCGGCGGCACCTGCGGGGCGCTGCGGAGTATTCGTATTCGGACGGCTGGCCTGCCGGTCTGTCTCCCGAAATCCTCTCTCCGGGCACTGCGGGGATACTTGCCGCGATAAACGGCGGCGCGGAAACGCCTGTCCGCCGTGACACGATTTTTTCCGTCTTGCAGAAAGACATAAACGCCTTCGATATTGAAACTGAGATTTCGCCTGTGGATATGCGCCAACGCCGTCTGAATCTTTCGGCTTCTTCAAAACGCGATATGCTGCTTCTGCGCCGCTTGTGGGACGCCGGGCTTTCCGGCGCGGAAAACAGAGCGGACGCGGCATCGCGTATTTTACTAGAAAATCCGGCTTTACAGCGCACGCTGCCTGCCTTCTATCCCATTCAGGTTGTATCCGCCTGTCCTTGGAAGTGCTCGCTTTGTCCCTACCCTAAATCGGACTCTTTCGCGCTTTCCGGCGAAAATAGTTTTCCGTATATGTCCGTTGAAAATTTTTCGTTATTGCTTGATAAAATAGCTGACTTTTCGGATGACGCGGTGGTGGATATATCTTTATGGGGTGAGCTTGCGTTGCACCCGCAAAAAATCGAGCTTATCGAAGCGGTTTTGCGTCGCCCGCCGCTTTCCCTTGTGATTGAAACTACCGGAATCGGCTGGGAAAAATCGGATTTTGAGAGGATAGCGCGGGAGTCCGCTGACGCGCCGGCTAGGAAGAACGCCATGCCGTCTGTCTCGTGGATTATCTCGTTAGACACGAATGACGAAGCTGAATATCACAAACTGCATGGGCGGGGTTTTGGAGAGGCGATCGAAAACACTCGTTCCATAGTTTCGTTATTCCCAAAAGACGCTTACGTTCAAGCCTTGCGGACTAAAGGAGACGAAGAGCGCGTAGAAAAATTTTACCGCTTCTGGAAAGCCGAAAATGTGAACGTCATAATTCAAAAGTACGATTCGTTTTGCACTTTTTTGCCTGATCTTTCCGCTGCGGATCTTTCTCCGGTAAAACGTTGTCCATGCTGGCACATCATACGCGATATGCCCATTCTGGCCGATGGCAGCGTTCCGGTCTGCCGCGAAGCTGTCAGCGGCGGGCTTCCTGTTTTAGGAAACGCGTTGACGGAAAATCTTGAGCTTGTCTGGCGGCGAGGTGAAGAGTTTTTCGAACGGCAATGCGCGGAAAACTATGAAACCACGTGTACAAGGTGTGATGAGTATTATACCTTCAACTTTTAACGAAGGACTTCCCGCGTATACCGTTGTCGGCGGCGCCAAACGAAACGCTTCGGCGGGGCTTTGCGCAGTGCTGTTAAGCCGCGGCGGACGCTATGCCCGCAATTCCTGTTTTAAGGAACTACAAAACGGTGGGTTTGACTATGTTTTATCGATAGAGAGCGCGGGCGAACATTTCGACATCGAGGAATTGTCGTCCGCCTTTCCGTTTATCCGTTTTATTTTGTTTAAGGAACCGGCCAACCTTGGACAGCAAATAAATGTCGCCGCCGCGGAAGCGGATACGCCGCTTTTTTTCGTGCTTTGGAACGATTTTCATCCAATTTTTAGGCTTGACGCGGAACGTATCGCCGAACGTTTGCTTGTGAAAACACCGGAACCGGAGAATAAACGACAGTGTGTCCGGCTTTGCACAGCAACTGTCCTACAAAACCAGCAGTTCGAGACACTGCCCATCGCAAACGCACCTGCGCTAAACGGCAAAAAATTTGAGACTGTCCCTTTTATACCGATGAAAGAGGGGGCGCCGTCTTTGTACCCTTTTGAAGCCGCGGGTGTTTATGACCGCGCTAATTTTATTGAGATTGGCGGGTTTGACGCTAAAATAAATCAAACGCATTGGCAGCTTTTGGATTTTGGTCTCCGCGTGTGGCTTTGGGGTGAAGAAATCCGCTGCTCTCAAAACCTGCGTTTCAAATTAGATGATTTTTCCGCAATGGGAGACTGCGTAACAGATGAAGGCTATCCGCGTTTTTTCTTAAAAAATCTTGCTCCGGTCATACAAAGCGATGGGACTGAAACTAAATCAAAAAATCACGATTTTGATGCGAGACGCGCTCATCTGCCGCTGCGTTGCTTTTCATCCTATCTGTTCAAATCTGGCCGCGGACTTTTGTCGGCAATACGCGGCTTCATCGAAATCCGCAAGTGGGTGGACGACAACAGTCGTCGTTTTGTCAACAACATAAACGAAATAAGTGCGTTTTGGGACTATGCGGAGTAAAGTCGGTTGTATAGTGGGCGAAAGAAGTTGTGTTGCCAAATGTTTCTCTGAAAGAACTACAAATTCCCGGATTCAACTGACAAATGCAACACCGGCATATTTGGCAAAAACCTAAGCGGGGTTTTGTAACCCAAGCACTTCACCGGGTGCATGGCCGGGCCGTCTTGTCCTTCCGTCCCATGCCTGATTACGGCATGATTCTTTGTAATGTTAAATTACTGACACACCAGTGGTGCACGGATGGGACAGGGGCAGTAAGTTGACCCTTTTTCTGAATGGCATTAGACTGAAATTATAAGCCGAGGTGGTGGAATGGTAGACACCGGGGACTTAAAATCCCCTGGCCGCAAGGCCGTGTGAGTTCAAATCTCATCCTCGGCATTGAGCCTTGCGGCGGGGAGTTTTGTGAGAAAACAGTTTTTTTTCGTTTTATTTCAGGCAGCTGTCTTTGCGGGCGGCTTATACGCACAGCAAATTGTTACTGCGGAAAATTTACTGGGAAGAGTTTCGGAGAAATACGCGCAGTTTAACGACTATGAGGCGCGTATCACGGTGCGTTCGGGAAACGCGGAGATGCATGGAACGGTTGTTCATATGCGCCCGAATTTTTTGCGTATAGATTTTTCAACGCCGGCAGAACAGGTAATCGTTTTTAACGGTAATATGCTTACTGTTTATTTGCCGGAATACCGTGCTATACTGAATCAAAGTGTGGGCTCTAACCGCGCATCCGGCGCGAATTTGGCCACGGCGCAAGGTCTTTCACTTCTGCGCCGGAATTTTGCGGCAGCTTTTATAACCGGCCCGGATCCCGTGCCGCTTGACGATAGCTCAAACGAAAAAGTTGTAAAACTGCGGCTCACGCGGCGTTACGGTTCGGAAGGTTTTCGGGAAATAATTTTAAACGTTAATCCGGAAAGCCTTTTAATACGGCGCATACAAGGAACAACGATAGCGAACGGTGTTGTTCAGTTTGATTTTTCTGATATTAAAACGAACCAAGGCATTTCGGAACGTCGTTTTATTTACGACTCTCCGGCTTCGGCAAATATTTATAATAATTTTTTGTTTAGGGACACAGAATAGAACAGTGGAAACAATTAAGTATTTACCGGTGAAGCATAGGCTAAAATAGTATGATTAAAAGCATTGGCGAACAGTTAAAAGCGGCGCGGGAACGCAAAAACATCTCGATAGAGGATGTGGAGCGTGAAATAAACATTGCCCGCAAGTATCTTGAAGCTCTGGAAGTTGAAGATTTTTCGCAGTTTACGGCGGAAACTTACGCGCTGGGCTTTTTGAAAAATTACGGCGAATATCTGGGTCTTGATACCAAGGAACTATTGTCGCTTTACCGTGTCATCAAGATTCAGGAAGCGCCTATTCCTGTTGAACAGCTTCTCCATACGCCGCCGAATGTTCCGCGTATCCTGATGACGATTGTAATCGTATTGGCGGGACTTGCTTTGGCCGGTGGGGGCGCGTATTACTTTTTTTTCATGCCGAAGTCCGCGTATGTCGAAGAATTAACGGAGAGGCGGCCGATAGAATACTCGCTTACCGAAGGTTCGTTGGAAGAACGATTTTATGAGGGAGACACACTGGTCATCCCGCTGTACGGAAATAATTACAGGGTCTCGTTGCGCGGTATCGGGGATATCATAACGTTATCTACACCGGAAAACGATATAAAACTTGGACTTAACAGCGACGCCACGACGGACATAAACAATGATGGCATCGCGGAATTGCGTGTAAGCGCGGTGGATTACGCGCAGAATCGCGCTGATATCGGAGCGTTGCTCAGATTCGAGATAGTAATGAGTATTCCTGAACAGGCGGAAACCGCCGCTGCGGACGGATACACCGCGCCGCGTGTAATTTTCACCGCCGCCAATCCTTACCCATTTACGCTTCAGGCTGTCTTTAGTAGTTATTGTATGTTTCGCTGGGAAATTCTGCGCGAGGCGAGTCGTCAGGGGCAGAACGAGCGTTATTTCGTGAAAGGTGATGAGCAGACAATTCAAGCGCAGAACGGAGTAAGGATATGGGTCTCCAACTCGTCCGCTGTTAAAATTTGGGTCATAGGCGGTGGACACAATGTCCCGCTTGAGCCCGGCGGCGCCGGCGAAGCTGTTGTCGAAGACATTTACTGGACACGTGACGAAGATGGCCGTTATAGGTTGCTTCAGGCGCGTCTGGAAAGCTGACGATTTTTTTTTTTGGGGGGGGGGGGGGCAAGAACTTGTGACAACCATGCAGAGTTGTTTAGAAACTTCAGTTTCTAAACAACTCTAGAAATCTGCCGACTTATTACCAGCCGTACAAATCGTCGGAAAGCTTAAACACTATGACATTCGGCAGGCGGACAACACAGCCTTCAGCAGGGTAGGATGGCATAGAAGGCCATGCCTGAAGCGCTTCTTGAAGCTGTTGTTCGTTCGGGAACGGATAGTTAAGACCTATAGTGCGCATGAAAGATAATCCATCAATCGGGGAACTTGTCCAAGCTCCCTGTAATCCCCAAAACGAACGCCCCACTATTTCACCTTCAATGTAATTTCTTTTGAATTTATTGGCGGCGCGTATTTTACCGACAAAAACAACCGGAATAGTGTTTCCCGCATCTTGAAAGGGAACAAGCATCCTCGCGAAGTCCCCAGCAAGACGCACATCTTCCTGATACCGCATATAGTCGGAATAATACATTTGCGACCCAATTTGAGACTGATGTATGCCGATTATTACGGACGCGGCGAATACGATAATGGAAAATATTTTTTTATAATGAACCACAAGATAGTAAAACATGAAACCCGCCGCAAAAGGCAGCGCGTACTGAGAACGCAATGGCGGAGAGTAAGCGCCCGCTATCGGGAGTACGCAGAATGTCAGCGGTATTCCCACGGCAGCCAAAATATACAACGCCCGCCGTCCAGCTTTTATGTTTTTGAAAGCTATATATATAGCCTGCGCTAAAAATAACACTACTACTGGAAGCAGATAGTTAAAACTGGATATGCGGGACCTGCCAAACATCAGATTAAAGAAATAACTTTTTATCGCGGTAAAATTCGATGTTGCTGGATCTTTTCCCCAGCGTATCATCCGGTCTATGTATCCGTTCTGCTGCGTCTTGTATATGAATAAAAATAATCTGTTTATCAATAAATAGCTTACCAAAGCGACAATTAGGCAGATAAAAAGTTTTAGGCATAAAAAGCCGTATACTTTTTTATCATAATCTGAATTTTCCTGAATAAGGATGAAAGCGCTAAACACGGCAAAGCAGAAAAGCAGCAACATACTTTGGTAGCTTCCTACAAGCAACAGAAGCACTATGAATCCGCCAAGAATTTTCAACTTCTCATTGTCCATCAATCCCTTGTAAAGTAGGTATGTGATAATTGGGCATAAAAACAGCATGAACTGTGTGCCCCAACCCGGAAAATAAAACATTTCCAGCCAAACCTGCATCGTTGAGAATACGACGGCGAATGAAATAAGATAGCTGTTCACGCCCTGCTTGTTTGAGAATATGTTTATGAAATAACACCATTCGATTGCGACAAGTCCAAATAGGCAGAAACCTGAAAAATAACCCAGCCAGGGATTCATTTCTTTTATTTGAATAACAGAGAATAGTCTGCCGATTATATCCCCACCCCAACGCCCCATAGTCGCGCCGGTGCTGGGCCCACCGCCAGCGCCGTATCCGGCCATAACTAGTTCCGTATCGATTCCGATGCTGTAAAACCAAAGTTTTATTCCGTACGTGCAGAACACGGCAAGCGCTATCGACGCTATCAACAGTAAATTCGCGCGGCAAAAATTCAAAAAGCCGTTTATGCTCACCGGTTCTTTAAAATACGAAAGTTTTTTTGTTTCATCCGGCTTAAACATCGACTGAATATTGCAAAGAAGTGTTTTAACATTCATATATACTATAATACTCCTAAATAACAGGCGGTACAAAATCGCCTTCATTTTTGGCGGCATCCAAGACACACCGCAACCAAATAATTTGATTTGTTCAATACCCAGATTTGATTATTGAACAA
>JAIRSB010000090.1 GCA_031255655.1 Spirochaetaceae bacterium
GTAATCGTAAATGATTACCTTGCAGCTCTGCGTACCAAGGTCTATGCCGCATACAGTTTTCATTAGTTCTCCCTGATTTAAGGTTTTTTCGTTCAAATATTATGCCATATCCGCCCCGTGCTCACAAGTGCGAGTATTTAGTTCAAAAAATATATATGCTATCAATTTTGTTGACAAATCCGAAACACGGGATATAATTTTCTTAGTGTTTTTATCAAAAAATATAAAAGGCTTATACGCGAGTAGAATATCACACGAATTGTGAAGCATTTCTCAGAACAGCCGCCATTGCGGGCACACGTAGTTGCGATGCGCCCGTCATTGCGAGCGAGCGGCAAATTGCTGGCGAAGCAATCCAGTCAGACGCATTCCCTCCGCTGGATTGTTTCACCCTTACGAGCTTGCAATGACGAGGCGAAGTAGTCCCATGATGATGAGAAAAGGTGTCCCGCAGTGGTGAATGTCTTGTCCGCGTTATGTCTGTTTGTATTTTACAAGTTGAAGCACTATCAGCCCAAACCAAATAACTCGGAGGAGAATATTGAAAAAATTTCTAAATACGCTGTTCAAAGGCGTTGAAATATTGATAGCCTTCTTTCTGGCTGTAATGATAGTTCTGGTTTTCATGAACGTCGTACTGCGCCAGTTCAACAAAGGCTTCGCGTGGTCGGAAGAAATAGCCCGCCTTTGTTTCATATATCTTGTCTATCTCGGCACGATAGGCGCGATGCGCGACAATCGTCATTTATTGATAGAATCGGTTCTGCTGCGTGTTCCACAGATTTGGCAAAAAGTCATTTACGCGGTAATCCAGTTCTCCATTATTTGGCTTATGGCGATACTCACGCAAGGAAGCTGGGGATTAACCATCCAGAATCTCAATGACCGCTGGGTGGCGACTAAATATCCCACATTTCTTGTATACGCCATCGGAATATTAACGGGAGTTTCCATCATCATCATCGCGTTGGCAAATCTATTCCGTCTGCTGGTGTTAAAAGTGAGTGTTTCGGATCTCATCAAAATAACTGATGACACCCCCGAAGAAACAGCGGAAGCTATTGATTAAGGAGAGTGTTCATGTTTTTAGTGATAATATTTTTAATTTATCTCGTTATTACTATAATGCTGGGGCTGCCCATCGCGTTTTCGCTGCTGTTCACAGCGTCGGCAACCGCGCTGCACTTAGGCGGCGTAGCCACAAACCCGCAGACTGTCGCGGCGCAGCTTATGCGCGGCACGGACAGTGTAACGATGATGGCGCTGCCGTTTTTCATTCTTGCCGGAGAGTTGATGAACCGCGGCGGTTTGACAAAGCGCATAATCGCTTTCTGTAACATATTTCTGGGGCGTGTGCGGGGCGGTTTGGGTTATGTTACCATATTCGCCTGTTTGATATTCGCCAGTCTTGTGGGTTCGGCTGTCGCGAGTACCGCCGCGCTTGGGGCGATACTCATCCCGATGATGGTGAAATCCGGCTATGACCGCGCCAAATCCGCCGGACTTGTCGCCTCCGCGAATCTTGTTTCGCCCATCATGCCGCCGTCCATACCGATGATTATTTACGGAGTTACGGCGGGCGTTTCGATAAAATCATTATTTCTGGGCGGCATAGCCCCAGCCGTGTACCTTACGCTGATAATGTGCGTTACATGGTTTTTCGTTTCCCGCAAAGACGCGATTAAATCAGATGCGCCTAAGCTGTCTTTCAAAGAAACCATCGTCATATTCCTGAACGGATTGTGGGCGCTGTTGCTGCCGGTCATAATACTGGTCGGCCTTCGCAGCGGGAAGTTCACCGCGACAGAAGCGGGTGTAATCGCCGTTGTATACGCCCTAATCGTGGGCATTTTCATTTACCGCGAACTAAAGCCGAAAGATTTATTTCTGTCTTTCATATCATCCGCGAAAATGTCCGCCGTTGTCATGTTCCTTGCCGCTACCGCGCAGGTCGCCGCCTATATAATGACGATAGGCCGCATGCCCCAGCTTATAACCGCGGCTCTTATTGATTTTACATCGCGTCCAATGCTGCTTAACTTCCTTCTGCAACTAATCATCATTTTTATGGGTGTTGCTGTTGACGTTGTGCCGACTATCCTGATTATGTGCCCAATCATGCTGCCTCTCATACGCGCCGCCGGCATAGACCCGCTCTATTTCGGCATAGTCTTTACGCTTGCAAATGTGTTAGGTCTCACCTCGCCGCCGGTAGGTCCCGTACTGAATGTCGCCTGCGCCACTGGAAAAGTGAAAATGGAGGAGATACTGAAGCCAGTAATCCCCTACTACATAGCTCAAGTTATACTCGTGTTCCTGCTGATATTCTTCCCGCCGCTGATAACTGTGCCGATGAAGTGGCTGGGCGGCTGACCTTGCTTATAACGCGGACGCGAAGCCGTCCGCCTATACATTCCGCCGTGAATTAAGACGGCGTTAAAACAGGAGATATACATGAAAGTAGGAGTTGTCGAAAAGCCGGGTGTTTTGAAACTGGTTGAACGGGAAATCCCAAAAATAAAAAACGCGGACGACGTGCTTGTTAAGGTAAAGCGCGTGGGTATCTGCGGTTCTGATATTCACATCTTACACGGCAAAAATCCGTTTGCCGTTTATCCGCGTGTTTGGGGACATGAGTTTGTGGGCGAGGTTGCCGAGACGGGCGCGGGTGTTAAGTCCGTAAAAAAAGGCGATAGGGTCGTTATCGAACCTATAACGTACTGCGGTAAGTGTTACGCCTGCCGGCAGGGGCGCGGGAATGTCTGCCTAAACCTGAAAGTATTCGGCGTTCATGTTGACGGCGGGTGCGCCGAATATGTTGTCGTGCCGGAAGCTAACGCCCATATCTTGCCGGACGGTCTCCCTTGGGACGAGGCCGCGCTGATAGAGCCTTTTACGATAGGCGCGCAGGCTTGTTACCGAGGAAACGTGCAGAAAGGCGATTATGTTCTTGTAATGGGAGCGGGGACGATAGGGCTTACTGTGGCTTCTTTCGCGAAATTGTACGGCGGGATTGTCATCATATCCGATCTTGTTGAGGATAAACTTAACTACGCGAAAAGTCGAGGGGCTGATTATATCATCAATTCCAGCAAAGAAAATTTGCTTGACAGATTAAACGATATAACCGAAGGGACAGGTCCCAACGTAACGATAGACGCGGTGTGCATAAAAAAAACGTTCGAGGACGCGGTGTTGATAACGTCTCCGGCGGGACGGGTAGTGGAATTGAGTTTCAGTGAAACTTTAAGCGACATCGCGCCGGTGAACATCATCAAAAAAGAGCTTACTATATACGGTTCACGGCTTCAGACAAAGCGGTTTCCTGTGGTTATAGACTTTATCAAAAAAGGTGAGCTGCCGCTTTCCGGCTTTGTTACAAAAGTTTATCCCATTGACCAAATGGCCGAAGCCTTTGACTATACCGAAAAAAACAACGCCGCTGTTAGAAAAGTTTTAATTTCTTTTGAATAGACTTGTCCGTGGAAAGTTTCAGAGAAGCCGTTCAAAACTAATAGTTTTGAAAGGCTTTTTTTATCGCCCTCCCGTTTTTTACTGGGAGGGAGGGGGGGGGGGGGGTAACCTAGAAGTTTAATTACAGCTTGGGGCAGCCGTCCTTGTCGACACTGGAAAAGTCCCATCTTTCCGGCTTGAAGCCAATGTCTGTCCATGTCTTTTGCGTGCTCAATTCAGCAAGAGTTTTGCCCTCGCCGTTTACGTTATTCGCGGTTCCGCCTGACACAGTCGCTCCCGTAAGCATAGTTGAAAGCGCGTAATTTTTGTCGAGTTTTCCTTTATTATCGGACTCGATGAAACCTATCACACGATTAGCATACGCTGCGCCTTTCGCGCTGACAGCGGTAACTTTATCGTTACGCGCGACGGAGGCGGAAACCAGCGTATTTTGATTGATATTCCTATAATAGCCAATCAAACCCCCCGCGATGCTTCTGTTATTATTATTGGAACTGTTATTTTTCAGATCGATACTCATCGTTGAATAGCAGTTTTTTACACTCAGCTCTTCTTTGTGAATGTTAATTCCGCCGGCCTGTCCTATGTCGCCCATTATACCGCCTGCGAAAAGGTCTCTATCGCTGCTTACGTTTCCGCTTATTTTACCGCCGGTGTGGCAGTTGGTAACGCTCACTGCTCCCCTTTCCGCGGCACTTTTGCCAATCAGACCGCCCAGCCCAAGCGTTCCGCTGCCCTTACTACTGGAAATGAGTTCCATATTTAATAGAACCGCCCTGCAATTTTCTATTTCTACCTTGCCGATATACCCTCCTATTTCGCCAATCAGACCACCCGCCAGCAAATAGCCATTTTCGGCGTTGTATTTCAACGAGCCGTTGATCGAGATATTTTTGAGAGTGTAGTTTCCACTCTCATTTGACGCGGGTGTAATCGTGCCCACGACACCGCCAAAATGCGAGCTGTCGCTTATTTTCAGATAACCTGAGCTATCAACTTTAGTTTTAACCAGAATATCAAAATTTTCGATCACCGCTCCACTCGCTAAACTATCAAATAATCCGGTGTCGCCGCTGGGTTTAGAAAGCTCAAGTGTGATAGTTTTGCCGTTTCCGTTGAAATGCCCTTTGTATTTCTCAGGCCCTTTCCAATCTTTGCTAAGTGATTGGGAATCAAGCACTATGTCGGCGGCAAGATAATAGTTCCCGGCAGGATCCATATTCGCCAACTGACTGGCATTCTTTACTTCAAGATAGATAACGTTATTGGGATCGTTTACGTTGAAAGTTATTGGGAAAGATACACCTGATTTTATACCGTTCGCCTCGTTCGTCAAAAGGTAAATACTGGCATCTTTGTTCTTTTGAAGCCGAACCACAAAAGAGACGGGCGCGCCCCGCGTTTCGTCCATCATCAGCGACCACGACACTTTGCCGCTGCCGGACATTGCCGCGTTGTGCGGCTTTCCATCCGTAGTTACCGCGTCTATTCCTATAATTTTGTAGTCATTCGCGCTGCTTCCGCTAAGTTCCACCGTGCCGTTCCATAACTTTGTCTGCGACGGGTTTTTGAACGCCACCGAATACTCCACAGCGCGATCCTTCGCCCCGACTTTTATTTTCACGGTCAAAGTATCGTTGATTTTGGGCAGCGGAATTTCCGTATTTTTGAAATCACTAACTGTAGTAATATCATTCGGATTACTGCCGTATATGTAAGTAACAACCACGTTTGCTTTAGCGTAAACAGGCACAAGACTTGTTATTTTCAGACTGTTCTGCGCCGCCCTAGGTATGCTGTTTATCGTGTACGAAGTTGTATCCGGCTTAAAATCCTTCAAACATTGCTCAGTGCTGCCGGTATATTGCATCTGCAAGTTTGAAAGCCGCCCGTCTTCAGCGCTGCCGTCTCCGGTTTTTTGCGGCGGGACAAGCGTTACCGTGTAAACGCTGGATACGGCGCTGTTTTCAACTGTAAAAACCAGCTTCACGGCATCGCTTCCGGCCTCCGGTATCATGATTTTGTAGTATTTGGCGGCAGTTTCGCTATTTTCCGGCGGCGTTTCCGTTATTATAGGCGCGGTTCCGCCTCCCGAACCGCCCGCTATGTCCGAACCGTCAATTCTCCCATTTATCGTGAGAGAATCGCTTTTCCGTACAGAGGCTGGCGGCGGACTGATTTCTTTTACTTCCACGCCGTTCTCTGTTAGCTTTATAGCGGAGTTCGCGCTGGCGGCGCTGGCGGAAACCAAAAGCGGTGTATTTTTTTTAGCCGCGTCTTTAATTTCGATAGTGTAGTCATAAGTCGCGTGCGTGAAGGCGATTTCCGTACCGCCGTCCTTCCAAAGCAAGTATTTTTCAGTCGGACTTCCGCTTTCTCCGTAAATCATCCACAGCGAATCGAGAGAAGCATTCGCGCCCGGAGCCTGTATCGCTACAGTGTAGTCGTAAGTTTTGCTGCCGTCCGAAACCTGTATTGTAACCTGCGTGTTCACTTGATTGGCCGCTCCTGCCGTTGGAACCGGCACACCTGAAATCGTGGCGGAACCGGTCTGAGTTTCGTCTTTCGCCATGCCGCCGCGCGCGGCGCTGCCCTGCGTCCAAGTTATGTTTAACTTGAGCCCTTCCGTTTCAGCCTCCGCAAATACAGTAACAGCGCCCTGACTGGCGTCCGCGTCCGGCACAAAGTAGTCGCCTGAATTGTTGTTTAGCGCCGGCTTTAGTAGGTTATTCATCGCCGCGTCGTTCTGGTAATAGAGAGACAAAGTTTTGAGCCGCAGCCCTTCTACCGTTGGACGATTGCGGTCCGGCAGTTTCGGCGTGGACGGCATCTGTACTTCTTCGTTTCCCCCGTTCTTGCAGCCCACGCACCACAGCGCGAGGATTACCGCCAAAGTGTAAAAAAAGGTCTTTTTCATTTTTTTTGTAGTCTCCTTAAGTCATAGAATTTACGCGCAGCAAACCACCGCGCAAACTTATAGAAAAACTAGTGCTGTGTTATAGTGCTTCCGTGAATACGAATTGCGGGGCATTCCTCAAGACCGCCGTCATAGCGAGGCGAAGTCGTCTTGCTAAGGCGAGAGAGGGTGTCCGACGATGATGTTGGTTGGTATGAAGCGCGGACGCCCCGCAAACTGGCGTGAAAAGGCAGGATGCTGTGCCGGCGCACATCAATACTCATAAAAAATATACTGCCAATTACACGAAAAAACAAAAAATTGACACGCGGGGCGTGTTGTCTGATTATGGTGTGTTATGGGAGGGGTGGTCTTCATATTTGCGCGAAGCGCAAATATGAAGACCAAGAGCCCACGCGCCGGAGGCGCGTTGGCCTGGAGTTTAGTTAGATAATTTCAATTTTAGCGTCGGGTAACCGTCTTTAGCGATGTTACTGAAGTCCCAGTTGTCCTCGCTGAAGCCGAGGGCTGATACCCACGTAGTCCTAATTTTTAACTCATCAGCGGTTTTGCTCAAACCGTCTACGTTGTTCGCATCCGAAGTTGCCGGTGCACTTACATCATTCAATTTAACCTCCATGGTGGAAAGCGCGCAGTTGTTTGCCATCGTTCCTTTGTGCTTATTGCTATCGTTGTTGATATAACCTATCACACGATTGGCGTATACGTTAGGATCATCGTTACTATTCGGTTTTTTACTGACGCTAATTTGGGGGTTAAGCGCGACAGATTTGGAAATTACCGTTGCTGCATTCGTATTTTTGTAATAACCGATCAGTCCGCCCGCCGCGATTATTGCATTACCAGCGTTGGTGCTGTCTCTTTCCAATTTAATGGTTGTTGTTGAGTAGCAGTTTTTGATAGTAAGTTCTTCATCTTCGTTGCCGCCACTGGTTTGTCCGATGTCGCCAATTATGCCGCCCGCGATAAGCTCTCTATTTCCGTTGCCTGTTATTTTTCCGATTATTTTTCCTCCGGTGAGGCAATTGGTAATGCTCACTGTTCCTTTATTTGCGGCGCTTTTACCAATCAGTCCGCCAAACCCAAGAGTGCCTCTGCTAGTGCTGTTGGTAGTAACATCTATATTGATGGATGAGCTGCAATTTTCTATTTCTATACGGCCGATATTTTCCCGTATTTCACCAATTAGTCCACCTGCTAGCAAATATTCATTACCAACCTTATATTTCAATTCCCCGGTAATCGAAATGTCTCTCAGAATATAATCTCCGGCATCGCCAATCGCGCCTACAACGCCGCCAAAATGCGATCTACCCACCATTTGCAGATAACCAGCGCTGTTGGCTTTAGTTTTGACTTTTATGTTAAAGTTTTCGATTATTGCGTTGCCCGACAGACTGTTGAATAATCCCGTGTCTCTTACTTTAGCATCATCCTTATTATTTGGGTTAGTTTTAACAAGTTCCAGTGTGATGGTTTTGCCGTTCCCGTTAAAATGCTTTCTATAACCAGTTGGACCATCCCAGTCTTCGCCGTCTAGCGTGGAGGAATCAAGCGTTATGTCGTTAGCAAGGTAATAGTTAGTATCTTTGTCCATTCTCTTTAAGTCACTGGCGCTCTTTACTTCGAGGTAGAGTGGGGTGTCATCACTTATGGCGAAAATTATTGGATAGGGAGTATTCACGTTTATGTTATTTACCGCGCTCTCAAGGCGATAGGTCGTACTCGTATCACTACCTCTCTTCAACATGGCTACGAAAGATACGGGCTTGCCATTATTTTCGCCTGTCTCTAACGACCATGACATCCTTGTATCGTCGGACCTTACGTTCAAGGTGTGTGATGCTCCGTCCTCTGTTACAGCTTTTATTCCCTCAATTGTGTATTCATTGCTTCCGTTAAGAACCGCCGTGCCAGTCCAAGTATTTGTCTGCGACGGGTTTCTGAACACCACAGAATATTCCACATTATTCATGGCGTTTCCGACTTTGATTTTTATGGTCAAAGTTTTGTCCTTTT
>JAIRSB010000093.1 GCA_031255655.1 Spirochaetaceae bacterium
ATAGGCCTGTTCAAAACAAGCTGTCATTAGACTATAGACTGGATTTCATTTGCCCCCCCCCCCCCCGTTAATGCCAAAAACATATACCGTGCTCTTAGTACCGGACTACCATAAACAGCGTCCGGCGTGTTGAGCCATGTAAAACGAACCATAGGGGAAGAGATGAGCTAGGTTAAATTCTAACCATGACTATCTATTCCGCGGTGCGGAATAACAGGTACATCGTGGGCACCAAGCGAGCAACTTGTCAAGCGCCTAGTCCATCCTCTGTTTCTGTTCCACCAAATCCGTGCGCTCCTTCAAGTTAGGGCAGCTGTCTTGACCAGCAATTCTCATTTTGGAAAAACAACACCTTAAAGCAACAAAATATGTATGAAATAGCAGACAATGCTTAAGATAAAATCAATTATATCGTTATTTTTGGGCTTTCTTAATGCGAAAAATTTCTAAAATGAGAATTGCTCTGTCCTGATCCTGACTGCTTCGAGTATATCTTCAAAGGGTTGTTCTAAAAGCCGCTGGCAGGGTGTGTTCGCCGCGTCATAGTTACTTTTTTCTTTGCACCGACCCGTTCGCAGCTGATTTGCTTCATGCAGGGGTAATACAGATTTAGCAGTGGGTCGGAGGCGGCCTCGTAGACGACTTGCAACGCCGCCACCCCAGCCGCCACTTGGTAACGGAAATACCAGACGATTTTGCGGACAGTGGCATAATTCTTTTGTTCGACATGGCAATTAGGTCGACCCCGGGAGAAGTGGACTCCGTGGCGCCGACACCAGAGGTCGACGGGTTTGTTGATAAACTCGCTGCCGGTGTCGGAATGGATGCCATTCAATCCCATGGGAAGAGTCGTAACGGCATTGTCCAAGGCCTTTACCACCCAGTATGAAGCCTTATTCATAAAGGCGAAATGGATGGTCCAGCCGGTTTTCACGTCGGTCATGGTGAGGGTGTAGCAGAACTCTCCTGAAGGGTTACCGCCGTCATGCTGAACCAAGTCGATTTGAAAGAAACCGGAAGGTTTCTGGGAGTATTGAAGCCATGTAAGGATGGGGATGGCGCGGTGTAGGAGGCGGACTGGCTTAGTGCTCGATGTACCCCTGATTTTCATCTACTGTTTTGGTTTGCGTAGGAGTTGGTCGATGGTGCGTGGGCTGATTTTTTTGAGTTTGTCGACAACGGTATCAGGCATGCGGTATTTTTCTCTGAGCCTAATGAGGTCAAAGTTTTGCCTGAGGAATGGGTGCGAAGAGTTTTCCGCAGAGTCGGTTGAAGTTTTTCCAGAGCGATTCGAGCATAGCTGCGACTTCAGCGTCATAGCATAGTTGATAGACCCGTTTTTTCCTGCTTTTTTCGATTATGGAGACCCTGACGGTCTGACCGTCCAACATCCGAAGCTGAGTTTTTCCGATACGGTTAAGCTTGAAGATAGCATATTTCCGGCTTTTAGCGACCGATAGAGCCAGATACTTGTCCAATATCTTTGACTTTTCGTGTTTTCCGGATATCCGGTAGCGTGAGGCGAACTGTGCCGCAATCTTTTTTCTCTGCAATGGTATACCTCTTTGGTTCCTCCAGTGGTTGTCTTAATTGTGTTTGTTCCATTGTTTTTTTTTTTAAATTATGCCCCCCCCACCCCAAAATAAACACCACAACCCCACATATATGATGAGATTTAACATGGCTCAATGCGGTTGCTATGGCTGAGGGCTTTAGCCTTTCAACATACAGCAGTTTGAATACACCTATCCTTTCTGCTAAGGTCATTCTTTTATAACTCATTTTTCCCCTCTAACGTATTGTACATCTTGCGTAATGTGTTTGTCGATTTTCCTACATATTTTAGTGGATCATTAAATAAAAACATACAATACATCACTATAGCCGGATATTTTTTCTTCAAGCTTAAAATCAATAATTTCAGACTCACACACAAACATTCGACTCTTTGAAATCCAATATGTTTTAATTTATCCATAAAAACTATTTGTTCTTTTGTATTTGCACGAGCATCATTTTCGAAATAGAGTATATAATTCATTTTCCTCATTCCAGAGTCTTTTCCATCGTGAGTGAGAGTGGGGAGATCTATTATCCTATAATACAGATGCCCTATATATTAATTGGCGCGTACATTATTGAAGTAAATGATATATGTATTTTGTACAATCTCCCGAGCAGAAACCTCATGTGAACTTTCTATCAGAGAAATATTCAATGCATCCAACGAATCCAGTGACAAGATGACTTTATCATCAATCTTGTATGTTTTGTAACCCAAAAACAAAAAAGTTGGATTGAGATTAGTCCTTGTCCGAACGAATGAAAATAAAGCCTACAACAACGAACAAGACTATACTGACAAAACAAGTCCTGTAAAGTTCGCTTCGATAAAAATTAGGGGAACAATGTAAATATCGATAAATATTGTCTTTCGATTTACCGGTAATATTATTATATTCCTTTAACCTTCTTTCCAAATCATTGGTTTTGCCTATTTTGCATTTTGAAGGTTCCAAAGAGGCTTGAACTATGTAAATGTATTGTTTTTCCCTATCTGTTGTCAAAATATATCCCACTCAATTTTAACCACAGTATATCATTCTTTTTAATACGTCTAGTCTCAGTGTTGCATGATTTTTCATACGACACTGGGACCGCGCCCTATTCAATACGGCAACGGGACTTTATCTTTTTGCGGCTAAATCCTGAAATAAGCGCGTTTTTGGGGCACACTTTTTTACACGCGCCGCAGCGTATACATTCAGGCGAATTTTCTTTTGCATAGGGAATTATATTCATGGGACACTTTTTCGCGCAAACGCCGCATTTGACACACTTGGCTTCGATTGTTTCGTATTTATACAACGAAAATTTGTTAAACAACGAAGAGATTGCGCCAATCGCGCATAGGTATTTGCAAAATGGACGGCAAAGGATAAGCGCGATTAGCGCCAGAACAATATATACCGCGCTTCCCGCCTCATAAATCTTAAACGCTTTCAGAATGCCAAAGGTAAACAGAGCGGGTAACACGAAGTTGTACAATATATGGGCGTATTTCAGCAGGCGCAGCGGCTTGTCAACAGGGAAGGTTTTAATTTTTACCGGAAAAGGTATTTTGAAAAGCAGCCCTTGTATGAATCCTATAGGGCACACTTTGCCGCAAAAAAGCCTTCCGGCAATAATAAACCAAACGAATACCGCGCCCAATCCGGCATATTTCAGCAATTCGGCATTCATCTGATCCTCCTCCAATAATTGATAATGCCGTCTTCTTCGTCAGGTTCGATGAGCAGACCGTTTGATTTCTCAAAGACGCTTTTCAAAAGGGAGTTACGCTCCGAGTCCGGCATTACTTCGACAGCCCTTCTCGTTTCTTCATCAAAATTATCAAGGCTCAAGTTAAGTTCTACCGCGTATCTGTTTTCGGTAAAAAAGAACTTTGACGCATAGCGCACTTGGTATTGCAAAAAATCCTCTCCGGTATATCCGGTTTCGGATTTCAGTTTAAGCTCCGACGTATCCTCGTAAAAACGCAGTTCCAGCCGGGCGTCGGCTATGGCAAGGGTTTTATCCAAATCAGCGTCCTCCAGACCTCTTTCCGCGTTGAACGAGCAGTAATCTTTGAATGGAAAAA
>JAIRSB010000100.1 GCA_031255655.1 Spirochaetaceae bacterium
CATAGCTCAAAAGCATCTTATGCTGCTTTATAAAATCCGGTACAAAAATAAAATCCCGGACAAGAAACGTATGTATTGTGTATATCTCAAGGCTGTAAACCCACGCTTTGACAATCGCATGGTTTAACGGATTATCCGAGCAGGCGGACTTGCACTCAGATAATAAATCCCCCCTGTAAACAGGATTTTGCTAAAACATATACGAACAGGCAGCCCGTAATTCCCCAAATATAGGAAAATAGTATATTGGCAAAAACATGCGCGTTTGTTATTTTTGTAAAAAATAAATCCATGCTGTGAATAGGTATAAATTTCAGCATAGCAGCTGTTCCGGACAAAAATACAAAACAGACCGCGGTCGTGTACAATCTAAAGTTGTTTACAAAACGTTTTATTCTCTCGCGTTTTTTATTTAGATAGTACCCTAATACAAAAAATGGATAAAAATGCTCAAGCTGCGCCAGCGCAAGAATATTTTCATCTGTTTTTGGCAACAGTATAATGACTATCCAAACCAAAATATGAAGGAATAACTGCTTTTTCCCGCGGACTTTTGCGATAAACGCGGCGGGTAAAGAACAAATGAATAATGTCAAAAGATACCATACAGACCAGCCGCAAATTAGAACCTCAAAAAGTGTATCCCGAACATTGTTTCCTTTGAGTATACGCAGCGCGGCAGCGCACAACGACCACACAATATACGGAATCAGGAGACGCTGTACTCTTCGCTGTAAAAATACGGACGTTTTACGATTTTTGTGTGATTCGAAACTTACAAAGCCGCTTATAACAAAAAACAGCGCCATATTAAACGAACTAATTATCGTTGTAAAAATGGTTACGTTATACGGGTATGGCGCAGCGGTATTGAAAGCGATAAAGTGACCCACCACAACGCAGAATATGGCAATGCCCCTTAGCTGGTCTATAAATATAGACCTCTCATATTTAAGTCCGGTATCTATGCCGTTCACATTTAAAAAATTATACACGGTCGCGTGATTTAAGCAAGTGTAAAATAAGGCGCTAGGCAGGGTTTTGTGCTTACTTCCAGAAAGTTGAGTCAGCTCAGTCCGCAGTAGAACCGGATACATTCGGCGGGACGAGTACTGAGTCGTCGCTATTCAGTCGCTTCAGGCGGGCGAAACAGACCTTGAAAATTAGGTAATATTTGCAAATAAAACCGCCGTCCATTCGCAAAAATATTATGCACACGCAATTCAAATGCCGATAAATTAACATATATAATGAATCAGCAATTGAACTACGAAGACAACATCTTTATTCTGAACTCCAAGATACGGGTAATAGCGGATATGCTGATGCTTGATGCCGATCCGGACATTTTTTTGGAAAAAACTCTGGAAGACATAGATTTTATCGCCGCGAAACTAACCCTGCTGCGGGAAACCCTTACCTTGAACACCCAGCTTATTTCAAGAAGCGAACAGTTTCACAATCTTGATGAAACCTGCGACCGATTTTTGGATTTATTAAATAATATGCTGCGAGGAGACGGCTGCTTCTGCGCTAAAAATTATCCCATAGTAGAAGAGCCGGTAAACATCCTTATCGCGCATTGCTTGAACCAGCAAAAGCTAATAAAATCGGCCGTAACTGAAGGCAAGGAAAAGGCGCCTGACCCCCGTCTTGTCAGCGCGGACGAATTGTCAGCGTTACTAGACGGCATGTAATTTGTTTTATGAGAGTAACAGGCGGGTGCCTGCGCGGAAGAATCGTAGAAACGCCTCCCGGCCCCATACGCCCGGCGATGGACAGAATGCGGGAATCAGTATTTGCCGTTATCGGGGATATAAAAGACCGTTCTTTTCTTGACCTGTTTACCGGTTCGGGAATCATAGCGCTGGAAGCCGCCTCACGCGGCGCGTGTCCGGTTGAAGCGGTAGAGATGGATAAACGGAAACGTGAAATCCTGTTAAAAAACGCTGCGATTGCGCCTGTAAAGATAAACTGCCGTTTCATGGCGGCGGAACTGTATGTGAAACGAGCTAAACGCGCCTTTAACTATATTTTTTGCGACCCGCCGTTTCCTTACAAATACAAGCGTGAACTAGCCGCGCTGATAGCGTCCTCTGCGCTTGCGCGGGATGACGTCCTTCTGATGGTGCACCGCCCGCGTGAGGAAAAGTGGGACGCGGGAGTTGCGGGTTTACGCCTGACAGACCGCCGCGAATACGGACGCTCCATCGTCGATTTTTGGCGTGTGGACGGCAAGAATGCGTCAAATTGACACATGTTACTTTTTTTTATCGCGTTTGTTTTATGAAAAGTGTTTTTTTTGTAGGAGTTTTGTATATTTATGAATAGAACAGAATTATTGGAACGTTTTAAGGGAGAAGAAGTTTTTCTTAAATCTTGTGAAAAACGCCCTATGGACAGCGCGCAAAAAGCGCAGCTCAATCGTAAAGGCAATTCGCTTTTTAATCAGGGAGACATAGAAAGCGCTCGCAGGATATTCATAACGACCGGTTATTCTGACGGTTTATCAAGAATAGGGGACTATTACCGTTCAAAAGGACGTGCCATTGACGCGCTGCGTATGTACTGGTCGGCACCGGATAAAAAAAAGTCCGCAGAACTTATCATGGAACTTTCCTTCATGGTGAAAAACCTTATTCACGAGGGAGATAATGGCGATGGGTGATATTAGAATTTCGGGAAACGCTCAAAACGAGCAAATTTCAGTATGCGAGATTACAGACCTTTCAAAAGAAGGGTACCAGCTATTAAAAGAAAACAGGGTAAACGAAGCTCTGGAATGTTTTAAGCAAATTCTAGAGGTTGACACAGAAAACAACTACGCTCTCGTCGGCATGGGGGATTCTTGCCGCAAAAGAGGCGCGCACCGGGACGCAGTTCTGTATTACGAACGATGCCTTGACCACCATCCCGGCAACAACTACGCACTGTTCGGACTTGCGGATTGCTACAAGGTGTTGAATCAATACCCCATGGCGATAAAAATCTGGAAAGAATACCTCAAACACGATGAGCGCAACGTTACCGTGCTGACGCGGATTGCCGACGCATACCGCAAATTGCGAGATTTCAAAAATTCAAAAGAGGAATACGAGCGCGTTTTAGAGATGGAGGCGCGCAATCCTTACGCGATAATAGGGCTGGGACATCTGCATTATGATTTCAAGGAATACCGGGACGCGCTGTATTTTTGGGAAAAAATGCTTGAAATGCGCAATATGGCCTGTGTTGACATCCGCGTTCTAACCTCCATTGGCAACTGCCATCGCAAATTAAAAACATTCGATGATGGTATCGCGTATTTCGACGCGGCTCTACAGCGCGAACCTGCGAACTTTTACGCGTTGTTCGGACTGGGAGACTGTTTCAGGGGCTTAAATCAGCCGCGACGTGCGCTTGAATACTGGAATCGCATTCTTCAGCACGACCCTATGAATAAGGTAATACTTACGCGGGCGGGAGACGCTTACTGCAATCTTGGTGAATTTGACAAGGCCACCGAATACTATAACCGCGCTTTGAACATAGAGTTCGACATATACGGCAAGTTGGGGCTGGCTACAATCGACAAATTGCAGGGAAGATTTGACATGGCAATAGACTCGCTTACGGAGTTATTGCAGCATGATCCGAAAAATCACAGGATATATGTAGAGCTGGCGGATTGTCATCTTAGAAAAAATGAAACAGCACAAGCTGTCGAGATTCTGAAAGAATTTCAACAACT
>JAIRSB010000168.1 GCA_031255655.1 Spirochaetaceae bacterium
AAGGCGGGCAAGACGCTTGCGTTCGCGCACGGGTTTAATATCCATTTTGGACAGATAATTCCGCCGCCAGATGTGAACGTCGTGATGATAGCGCCAAAAGGCCCCGGCCACACGGTGCGCGAACAGTACAAAGCCGGCGCGGGAGTGCCCTGTCTTATCGCCGTTCATCAGGATGCCTCGGGCGATGCGAAGCGACTGGGGCTTGCCTACGCCGCCGCCATAGGCGGGGCGCGCGCGGGTGTGCTGGAGACCACCTTCAAAGAAGAGACGGAAACCGACTTGTTCGGCGAGCAGGCCGTTTTGTGCGGCGGCGTTTCTGCGCTGATGAAGTGCGGCTACGAGGTGCTCACGGAGGCCGGATACCAGCCCGAAAGCGCGTACTTCGAGGTTATGCACGAGATGAAGCTGATAATAGACCTTGTGAACCGCGGCGGTCTTTCGTTCATGCGCTATTCGATTTCGGACACCGCCGAGTACGGTGATTACATCAGCGGCCCAAAAGTCATCACCGAAGACACAAAAAACGCGATGCGTAAAATACTAAAGGACATTCAGGACGGCAGTTTCGCCAAAGACTGGATAGCCGAAAACATGGTAAACCGCCCGCATTTTAACCGGATGAGAGCCATCGAAGCGGCGCACCCGATAGAAAAAGTCGGCGCGGAGCTGCGTTCAATGATGAACTGGCTCGAAAAACCCTCAGAAAAGTGAGGGTATTCGTCATTGCGGGGCAGCGGCAATTTGCCGGCAGCACCGAAGCAATCTAGCGGCGGAGTGGCAGCCCTTTATCAAGATTGCTTCGCTCGGTAACTTGCCGTTCTCCCGCAATGACGGCTGGCGCGAGAATGCCTCGCACAATTCGTAGAAATTCTACTCGCGACAAAGCGGCATAGAAAATTGTTATGGCGGTCAATAAAAATATTCCAAATTGCCTAAAATGCAAATACTTCAAAGTAAGCTGGGATGCCGACTTTCCGCGCTCCTGTACGCAATTCGATATAAAATGCCGCCCCCTGCCTTCCGTCGAAGTGCTTAACGCCACAGGCCGCGCCTGCCCTTCCTTTACAATTAACGAAGCGCATGCCCACCGCGCCTAGTTTTTGTGTTTTTTAAGCGTTACCATACAACATGAATAAAAAAATCGTACGGGCAGATATACTTTTAGCGTTGACCGCCTGCATTTGGGGCTTTGCCTTCGCCGCCCAGCGGATGAGCCTAGATTACATCGGCCCTTTCACATATAACAGCGTCCGCTTTTTGCTGGGCAGCTTTGTGTTGCTGCCGCTGATATTTTTTCGCGCGAAAAGAAACCCCGCCCCGCCGGAAAAATCTCGTTTCTCGGCGTTTCCCCCCATAATCACAGGACTTTTCCTTTTTACCGGCGCAACTCTTCAGCAATTCGGTATTTTCTGGACTACGGCGGGTAACAGCGGCTTTTTATCCGGCATTTATGTCGTCCTTGTGCCGGTTTTCGGCCATTTTTTAGGGAAAAAGACGGGAATACAAACATGGCTGGGCGCGGCTTTGGCTTTTGCCGGCCTTTTTTTCGTCATAGGTGGCGTAGACCTTAAAACAATCAACAGGGGAGACCTGCTCACGATAATAGGCGGCGTCTTTTGGACGGGGCACGTCCTTTGCATAGACACTTTTTCCAAAAAGATGGATGCGATACAGCTTGCCTGCGGCCAATTTATCGTTTGCGGAGCGCTGTCGCTGCTGTTCGCACAGGCAGACTTTTTAAGGCAGGCGGACTTCGGCGCGAACTTCGCGGCGGAGTTGGGCTCGCCCGATTTTAGCCCCGCCATGCTGCTGGAGGCGGCAGTTCCCATCATTTATGGCGGCGTGTTCTCGGTCGGCGTAGGCTACACTTTGCAGGTAGTCGGCCAACAGTACGCGCCGCCCGCCCACGCCTCCGTGATACTTTGCACTGAAAGCATCTTTGCCGCGCTGGGCGGCGCACTTCTGCTGTCAGAAAGACCCGCGCCAGAGGCCCTGCTCGGCTTTGCCTTGATGATGTCCGGTATGTTAGCCACCCAGTGGGACATCAACAGAAAACACCGCGCCGGATAGACTGATAGAGGACCTACAATCTGCATGGAACCCTTAAGCTATTATTTTGAGACTTACGGCTGTCAGATGAACTTTGCCGAAAGCTCGGCGTTCAAAGCAACCCTAAAAGAACGCAGATGGCGCGAAGCGGAGACGGCAGAAGACGCGCTGTTGGTCATCATAAACACCTGTTCGGTGCGCGAAACCGCTGAACGGCGGATTTTTGGGCGGCTTGCCCACTATGCCGCATTGAAAAAAAAACGCGCTCGTCAGGGACACCCCATCTTCGTGCTTGTCTGCGGCTGCATGGCAAGCCGTTTGGGGGACGCCCTTAGCAAACATGGCGCGGACTTCGTAATGAAAACGCAGGAAGCCGCTATTTTCAGCAGGCTTCTTGCAGAAATCGAGGACTGGACGCTGGATAAGACGCGCCCTCTCCATGAGCGTTTCAACGACGAGAATGACTATAAGGATTTCAGCTTCGCGCCCAGCCATCACGAGGCTGGCGCTTTCCGCGCCTTCGTGCCGATAATGAGCGGTTGTAACAATTTCTGCGCCTACTGCATCGTGCCCTATGTGCGGGGACGGGAAATCTGCCGCCCTCCGGCGGAAATAAGCGCGGAGATAAAAAGCCTTGCGTCCCGCGGGGTGCGCGAAATAACGCTGCTGGGGCAAAACGTGAACTCCTACGCCTATAACGATGTCGATTTTCCCTCTCTTTTAGAAAGCATTGCGCGAGAGACGGAAGGCTCGCCTATCAAGCGGGTGCGCTTCCTTTCGAGTCATCCGAAAGACCTCTCGGCGCGAACCATACAAGTGATGAAAGACCATCCCGTTTTTTGCCGCCATCTGCATCTTTGCGCGCAGCATGGCTCGAACCGCGTACTTGCCGCGATGAACCGCCGCTACACACGGGAGCGTTTCTTGGAGTTGGTAGACGCGGTCCGCACCGCCATGCCCGAAATAACGCTTTCAACAGATATTCTTGTCGGGTTTCCGGGCGAAACGGAAGAGGACTTTGAACAAATTCTTACATTGATGGAAAGGGCGCGTTTTTTGTACGCTTATATGTACCATTACAACCCGCGTGAAGGGACGGCCGCTTTCGATTTGCCGGGGCGTATCGCGCCGGATGTTAAGGGTGCGCGGCTTAAACTGGTGATAGACTTGCAAATGAGGCATACAGCCGAGCTGCTGCGCTCCCGTATCGGCGAGACCGAAACCGCGCTTGTGGAGGCTGTGTCGCGAAAAAACGGCCGCGAGCTTGTCTGCCGCACCGAGCGCGACGAGATGGTTGTTGCCGAAGGAGAGGCGCGGCTTATTGGTTCGTTTGTCAAAATCCGGCTGGAAGCTTTGTCGGGCAACACGCTGCGGGGTCGCTTTGTCGAGTAGGCTACCGGTACGCTAGAGCGTCTTTTTCAGGTCCGCGGAGGGCTTGATGGACGGGTCGCGTTTCTGTGCCTCGCGGAAGGCAGCGCGGGCGGCGGCAGTCTCACCCATCTTGCTTAGGGTTTCCGCTTGAGATTTAAGCCAGCGACCCTCGTCGTGAGCGGGGAAGCCTAGCGTCATAAGTTCCTGCATACATTCTATCCATGTTTCATCGTCAACAGCTGCGCGCAGGCGCAGGCGTACCAGCTCTTTCAGAAAAATTTCCACGTCTTCTGTAAAGTGGCGAAAATAAGGATTGCGGCGTTCTTCCCGGATTAAAGAGGCAAGCAGGCTGAACGTATCGTAGTAAAACCCGCGTTTTTCAAGTTCTTCCGCAAGGATAAACGAACAGTCCATCCAATCTTCGCGCCCCAAGTGTTTTTTCAACGGAAACTCTAAGCCTCCCCAATCCTGCCACATAGTTATGGCGGCGTCTTCCTCAAAATGAAATAATTCAAAGATTATGAGTTCTGCCCGCGCCTGCTCACGGAGTTTCGGGTTATGGCGGTCATCTGTGTTGTTCGCCTGTTCGTACAGATAATCGCGGTAATTAAAGCCGTTTTTCGCGACAGAGCCACGATAGGCGCGGTCGTAGTCAAACCGGCGCTGCCGGTTTGAAAGAATCTCGTAAGCGGCAAGGAGGCTTTGCATATGAGCGCGCGCCCCTTCCCCCGCAAGGTCAGGATGGTGTTGTTTAGCCTTTTCACGGAACGCGCGTTTTATCTCAGCCATAGAGGCATTTTCACTAACGCCTAATATTTTGTACTGGTCAATCAATTTGCAATATGCGGCACCGCCGTGTTACGGCGTTGCCGCGGTAAGATTTATTTTTCTATCGGCGAATAAGTCTTTCCCGAATCCCAAAGCCCTTCTCGTACTTCACCATTAACACTGGGAATGTCCATTATCATACCGGGCTCAATGAGATTTGGGTTGTCAGGATCCGGCAGTTTTTTTCTGTTCGCTTGATACAATATAGGCCAGCGGCGCGGATCGCCGTATGCCCACGAACGTCCGGCGATATTCCAAAAACAATCACCGTATTTATCCCACGGACGTACTATATATTGCGAGGGGAGGGACGGCATGGGCGTCTTTTTATCTTGTTCCTGAGCTTGCTCCTGCCGTTGAACCTGTTCGACATTCTCTTGTACTTTTTGTCCTGATGTCAAGTTTTCGGGCGGCGCGGCTACAGCGGCCAATGTTTCAATAACTTTGTCAGCATTGTTTATAGTATCGTCCCATTTTTTCGCGTCCCGCGCTATAAGCCCAAGATTGTAATATGTTTTCGCCTCATAAAATTCCGACGGAAAAAAGCGTTTCGCTTCGGACATATCCGCCCAGGCTAAACGCCGTTCCGCGGCGCTCATTTTATCATTTGCAACGTATATTTTTACCTGCTGCTTAACATACATATCAGATACGGCGGCACTTCGTATAGCGTCAGCCGCATATATCACTGCTCTATCGTAATCCCCCGCCGCGAAATAGCGGTCAGCCATTTTTTGCAGACGAAGACTTTCGTCCAAATATGTATTTCTGCGGACGTTATTTAACGCGGCGTCATAATCCGTTATTGCCGCAAAAGTGGAAAAACATATCTGCGTCATCAAAGCAAGCGAAAAAGTTAAGCGTTTCAAGCCAAGACTTTTCATAAAATTTCTCCTTTTCCATTCGGGGAATTTTCGATAATTTTTACAGCGTCTTCGACTATTTTTTCACTTTCGCTTATTTTTTCTCCGGCGCTTTTAAGCGCTAATTCCGCTTTTTCTCTTTTTTCAGTGGCGGTTTTTATGACTTCGGCGAAAACCGGCAAGGCGCTTTCATAAAAATCAATGGCGGCTATGTAATCTTTTCTGCGTGAAGCGGCAATCCCTTTGTTGTGCAAGTCCGCGGCAATATTATAGCGGTCTTTTACCGCTACATCGGCCTTCAGTTTGAGAGCCTGCTGCTGGGAATACGTGGATCTAATACGCAAAGCATCGGCTCTCGACAACCATACGCTGTCTATGATCGCGATAAATCCATCAAGAGCAAAGCGGGCGTCAATAAAAGAGTCTTCATTTATCGCGTCAATTCCGGCATCGTAAGCCTCCGCCGCGCGTTTTAAGGCGTTGTCCGCGATATCAAAAGGCTGTTGGTTCTCTTCGTTAAATCCGCCGTTCATTATTTCCTGGCGTTTCGCCCGCGCTATAGTCAGTATATCGCCCAGCTCGGCGTACCTTGCCTCACTCTCCGTAACCTCAGGAACAACAGCTATATCCGTTATTTCGGGAACAACCTCCGTGTCGATAACAACGCTCTCCGGCGGTTCTTCTTCGACTTCTTCTGGTATGGGCTCAGGTTCAGGCTGCGGAGGCGTTTTTGGAGCGCTCTTGCAGGAGAATATTATCGCGGAAACAATAAAAATAAATGAAAAAATCCAGTAAAAATAAGCCTTTCTCAAAACATACCTCTATTTTTAACATTATCGGAATTTCAAGCATCTTTCTTTAGTAAAATTTTTATCAGCACGGGAAATAAAACGAAACGGCATTTACAACGTATTTTCGCGATATGGCAGCAACATGAGGGTATGGCGCTTCAAGCAGACATTTTACCCGCGTCCAAACTTTTAGATTTTTTTGTTATAGAAAAGTATTATTTTCGGGCGATGTTTAGACCCCGCGCAACGCAAAATTACGCGGGAAGTGAAGCTCATTCTGAAAGTATGCGTAATATATCTTCTGGACTATCCGCCCGCAACATCTCCGCCCGTTTTTCTTGACTCTTAAAAAGCAGGCTGATTTCAGCTA
>JAIRSB010000193.1 GCA_031255655.1 Spirochaetaceae bacterium
CGGAGCGTCGAAATACCAAGGCGCCTCGACCCAACCCGGCAGATAACCACCGGTTATTTGGTATGAAGCGTCAACGCCGAAACCGGCGCTCATTATCAAATCTTGTAAAGGATTGTACGAATCGGATGTATGCTGTTCCTCAGCGATTTCTTTGCTTTCACCTGTCTCCCCAAACAAATTTTCAAAATCAGAATCTATAAGTTCGTCATCGGCGGTAAGCGGTGCGGAAGATTGAAAAAAAAGAAAGGCGGCGAACGCACCGGCAACAAAAAAATCCGCACGGAAATGTTTCAACGGGCTGCCTTTTCCAAATAAGTTTTAGAGAAAACAGCGCCGGAGACAGGCGTGAATGATGGTTTCGTTATGGTTATCTGGGTCTTTTCCTTGACAAATTTGCCGTCAACCATAGCTCCGCGCAACTCGTCTACCAGCAGAATCGCTTTAGGAACGTAGCGTTCTCCTATTTTGTAATAGTCCGGTATGGCCGATGTCCGCAAAAGCTGCCCGGACAGGCTGTAATCCTCCGTTTTGCGCACCAGCCCATCTTCACTTACCCACACTTTCATGCGGGGATAGCTGACTTCATTATTTGTGGCTTCAAGCGACAGGAGGCGGCACTTAAAACGCCCAAGTTCCGCGTCTTCGCTCGATAAAATCCGGTAATCCTCGGACAATGTGGAGCGTGTGAAATCGGAATTCCGAGCGTTGGAATTTTGAAAACGCTCGCGGCTGCTTGTAGAATTGAAGCGTTTACTTTCCGGGTCGTAAAACCAAAGCGTTTCGCCTTGTTTCAGGTAGCCCTGCCCTTTGTTAATCACAGGCTGGATAATGATGATGGTGTACAACTCGTCGGAATCCCGCCGAAAAACGCCGGCAACAGTGGCGCTGCGGCTTTGCCCCGGTTTATCCTGCACTATCGTATATTCAGCGGAAAAATCCGCTCCGTAATAACTGGCAAGACTGTCAACTTTTTTTAGCAATTCTTCGTCCGAAATCGCCCAAACAAGAGCGGGTGAAGCTAGAAAAAACATAAGTAAGTATTTTGCCATATAAAAACCGTCCTCATATATTCCTCCGCCATTCACGCGCAAATTTTACGGAGGGGATATCAAAATACCGCTTTGTGCGGCCTTATCCGAAAATCCGCTTCACTATCAAATCCCGCCTGCCGAAAACCGAAAGCTAAACAGGGTTGAAGGACGATGACGAAAAACATGGCGTTATTTTTTTGATAGAGGCTACCCTTTAAAACCTCCTGCCAGCATTTCTGGTAACGGACTGCGTGATAAACGAAATGCCGGCACATAGACCGCTACTAACAGTATAATATATGTAGCCGCGATGTTTATAGATGTCGCAGCAAAATTGTAAACGGCTAGCAGCCTGCCGTTATTCAAAAATATGTCAAAGCCCGGAAACCTTGAAAACGGCAGGTACGATATGACGTGGTTTAACAGCAACGCGGCGCAAAATCCGGTAACAATCGAAACGCTCGCCAGAATTATAGCTTCAAATGCTAGAGCGCGGCGTATATCTTTTTCATAAAATCCTATGGCCCGCATCGCGCCGATTTCTTTTATTCGTTCATGCAGTATCAGACGATAGGTAACCCCCGCGCTTACAAGTATTATAAGCAGCGTTACGACGTACAGAAAATAAGCAAGTATGTTTAAGGCTTGTAGTATCTGCGATACTTCCGAGATGTAAACACCGATCGTCAGCAAAAAAAACATCACGCCGCTCCAATTCCAGTCCTGTTCGCGGTCAAATCCGTCCCTGTCGTATACGAGCGGACGCAGCGGCACGATGCCTGTCAACGCTTCTTGTAATTTCTGCCGGCTGCTTTCAATATCCGCGCTGTTGTCGAAAATCAATCCTATCGTGGAACAGTCGTCCGGTGCGAAGCCGATTATCTTATTTACGGCGCGGCGCGGCGCGAATACTTTGAAATACCCGAAAATAGAGCGGTCGTCTATTATTCCACCCACCGTAAAAAACGCCGTGTTTTTTTGCCCGTGTAATGTTTCCGTTTCCAGCAGGACTATATCTCCGGCCCGCGCTCCCAACCGCGAAGCCATGGGCGCGGAAATGATGATCGTCTCGTCGTCAAAATCGACGGACGGGTCTCCTTCCACGAAATTCAGCGTATAAAAATAATCCCGTTCCGCCTCCCAATCGACTCCGGTGACATATTTAACCGGAACGGCGCCGCCGTTGTAATGAATAAAACTATCCTGATGCTGCATGGTACGCAGGATTTTTTTGTACGGGTTTATTCCAGTTTCTTCAATTTTTTCCTGAATCAAGGGTATCGTTTCGGCGTAAATATGGTTTTCGGATTTTATTTCTTTTTCAAAACCGGCTATGATTATATCGCCGGAATAATGGTCGCGCGCCGAATAATAAACTGACCGCGCCATGCCGTCTTTCAACGAACCGGTAACGCTTATCACGCAGAAGCCGAATGACATGGCGCAAAATAAAAACAGATAACGTCTCCTGTATCCGTTTACATACTTTACAGAAAGCGTGAATAAATCTTTTATTTTCATAGTGTGCCCCTATTTCCGTATCGCGTCGGCAGGCTGTATCTTAACCGCCGTTTCCACAGGGTATATCGAGGCCAGCACGCTTAAAACAAGCGCAGCGGAAAACGACAGCAAAGCCGCGCCGGAGGAAAAATCAATTTCTAGTACTTCGCCGCCCAGCAGTCCCGCTATCAGTTCGTTGTTCAGCGGCACGTGCAGATTATTTACAATGCGTAAAACGGTTACTCCGGCTAATATACCGGCAATCCCGGCCAGTATGCCGGAAACACTGTTTTCGCAGAGTATCAGGGTGCGTATGTACGAATCTGACGCACCCATAGCGCGTAACGAGCCTATCTCGCGAGAGCGTCTGAAAACTGCGATAAGCATGATATTGATAACAGCTATCACGCCCGCGACGCCTACCAACGCCGCGCCGGCGTTAAAAAGCGCCTGCAACATCAGCAATATCAAGGCTGAGCCACCCGCCGCGAAACGCCAGTTTAGGGCCACGGCGCCAAACGGTTGAATAGCCGCGTTTAATTCTTTGATTACGCGGCCTGCTGAAGCGCCTTTTTTCAATTTCAGTATGATAAAATTCCAGTCGCCGCCGCTTGAAAAATCATCCGCTCCACCGGAAACAGCACTTTCGCTGAAAAAATAATCCAGCGCATCCTCAAGCGCGGCCCTGTCATCCGTTCCAGTCGCGCTGCTCATTTCTTCAGCGAACAGAGCCTCTTCAAAAATGTCATCTATACTAAGCTCGCTGTCCAGCAGCCTAAGCTGCTCTTCCCCGGCCTCCACATCTGATGTTGCGACTTGTATTTGGGCAAGCGCGCGGGCTGTCTGAACGTCGACAATGATGATTTCATTCATGAAACGGCCTTTCGCCGTGTACGAAAAAATTCCGGCAAGTGGGACTTCGCGGATTCTGAAACCTGATTCTCCAGCAGATGTAAACAGCAATGGCGTTCCTATTTCCGGCTTTTTCCCGCTTTGCCTTTCAATTTCGTCCGCTTTTTCCCGCGTTATCATCGCGCCGTATTCGCCAGCTTTTAGATAATCTCCTTCGACAAGTTTTATACCCGGAAATACTTCAAAATATGTTGCCGCGTCAACCCCGCAGAGTAAGGCGCCGGAACGTAAATCGAATATGTCCATGTAGCATAGAACAGAGACTTGCCCTGTATACGCCTGTATTTCCGGAAACTCTTTTAATTTTTGCGTTATGTTGTTGTATGAGTTGATAACAGGTATTGAAAAAAATTCTTCGATTATGGGCGTATTCGCTCCGAACAAGTTCATTGTAACGTCAGTTTTCTTTTCGATTATTATATCGCCTGTCAAATTATCCACATACGACTGGCGCAGGCCGCTGTTCGAGCGCGTGAATATGCAATTGCCGATGAAGAACAGAGTTGTAATTACCCCTATCAACAGTATTACAACAATGCTGTTTTTTTTGTTTCTGACAATGTTGCGGATTGCCATCAAAAAAATCACGTCCGCGCCGCCTCCCTCGCTATTTTACCGTCGTGCAAAAAAATTATGCGGTTCGCCATTTCCCAAATCGTTTCATCATGCGTAGAAAATATAAAAGTGGTGTCGCGTTCAGCGTTCACTTTTTTCATTAGACCCAGTACCCGCGTTCCGTTTTCGGAATCAAGGTTCGCTGTAGGTTCGTCGGCTATCACGATTTTCGGTTCATTTACCAAGGCTCGCGCCACAGCCACGCGCTGTTGCTGCCCGCCGGATAATTCCGCCGGACGATTGAAACGTTTGTCGGCAAGCCCTACCTCTTCCAGTAGGCTTTCAACCCGTTCTTTTCGCTGTTGTTTACTAAGAGCGCGCGAGCGCGAGTTTTTTCTTCCGAGCAGCAATGGCAGTTCGATGTTTTCAAATACGTTTAAAACAGGTAAAAGGTTAAACGATTGAAAGATAAAGCCTATAACTTCCTGCCGTATCCTCGTAAGCTCGCTGCTGTTTAGTGCGCCGGTTTCCGCCCCATCAATCACCACACACCCGCGTTCGGGCGTGTCTATTAGTCCGATTATGTTCATTATTGTGGTTTTGCCCGAGCCGGAGGGTCCGGCTAATGCGGCAAAATCCCCGCGTTTCAGTTCCAAATTTATCTCTTTAAGCGCGTCAAACCGCACTTTTCCCATGGAATATGTTTTCCAAACGTTTTTTAGAGCAATTATCATTGTAAAAAAATAGTTTAATTTCGGTTAAACTGCAAGACGCGGACTGAAAACGACAGCAATTTACACTGTATATGGAATTTAGGGGCAAGAAGTCTATAAAGCACCGGGAGTCGTTTTCTTTTAAAATTGGCACTCGGAACTACGGAAGGAAGCCGACGCGAAACTGATAGGCACGATCCTTCGGATACAACAGCTGCATCGCTACCACTAAGGGAGTCCCCGCGTGAGGGAATAGTTGCTTCACCACGGCAAGCGGATAAGCCGTAAGAAAACGGTTGCTTTGATGCGGAAAAACGGACTGAATGCCCGTAGTCGACGGAAGTTTATGCCCACTACCCATTCGAACCACAGGCTTCCGGTATGCGGTAACGTGTTAAACCGTGTGTTCTGTGCGAAAATATCGGGTGAGAAATGGATGTCGTTGTACCAACGTTACGCTATTACCTACCTGCGTACGTCGGAGAACTGGTTATACCTGACAGTGAGAAAAAGACCTTTTTGACCGTAAGGTTATTGGCTGGGCATTAAGTTCCGACATGGAAACGGTTCACACTACAACACCGGCAGTATGGGCAGTTTTTGCCACCGGAAGGCGCGGGAGAGTTTGATATTCTCATAAGCCTCGGGGTAGCTGATAAGTGATGGCCGCGAAGCATCGGAGGAGTTGGAAGTTTTTGGGCCCCCCCCCCCCCCTGAATCAAAGGTCAGGCGTTAATGCGGCTGGTTGCGAACCTGTATACGGACGGGCGGGTAAGACGGCGTTTGCCAGCGCCTTAAAGGACGGGCTGAATGAAGCGCATCCTTCGGTGC
>JAIRSB010000022.1 GCA_031255655.1 Spirochaetaceae bacterium
TTTATCTTTATCTGTTTTATAATGCCTTCTGAAAAAATATCGCCGTATGCGCGTCCGGCAAAAAATTTATTGACAGCTTCTTTCGCAGTGTTTTTGTGAATGGCAAGGCTGGAAAATATTTTCGGTGTGTTTCTGTCGACAAAATAGCTGAATGAGTTTTTCGATATTATTTGTTTAAGTGTTATGCCGTCCAGCGGCAGTCTTTCATGTTCAAGGTAACCCGAAAAATTTTTTATTGTTTCGTCTATTCCGGGTATGTCTTTAACGTATAAATTTTTTGTTATTTCCGGTAATTCGTTTTGAAGTATGTCTTTGACCAATGCACGCAGGGTGTCTCTGAATTCTTTTTTTTCTATTTCGTTTTGAAGTGTATGTGTGTTTATTAGTCTGCGCTCAACCATGAGCGACAAATCTTGTATTAGTTCTTTGTAGTTATTTTCAATGACGCCGCCCCAGCGTCCAAAGAATTTTTTGAACAGCATGTTGACGGCTATCGAGTTTGTTACCCAGCCTACAGTGGCGCCGCCAAAAATTGATATTAGTAATTTTTCTATCATTCATCTAAAACACGGTAAGATCGAAAGGCGCAAGGAACGCTAGATTTACCCGGTTATGCCCCCTCTCCCCTAAAGGCCAAAAACGCCGCGGGGCAGGTGGGGGCTCGCTGCGGTAACGGTTATTTTCCTATTACCGATATGTCCTCGCCGAACCAGACTTCGGTAATCTGTGCGACGGTGCCGTCTATTACCATGCTGTTGAGCGTTTTCCATATCTCTTCTTCCAGAGCCGCGTCGTTTTTGCGGAAGCCTATGCCGAATTCTTCTTCTCCAAGCGTTTCATGCAATTTACGCAGTGGTTTGCCGGAGCGGTTTATGCTGTCGTTGGCAACGACAAGGTCGGCTATTACCGCGTCTACACCGCCCGCGTCAAGATCCATGAAGGCGGTCAGGAAATCTTTGTATTCGACTATTTCCAGCAAAGATCTTTTGAACTCCGGATTTTTGTCTATGGCGTCCACCGATGAAGAACTGATCTGCGTGCCTATTCTTTTTCCGGCCAGGTCTGTAAGGCCGTTGATGGGAGAGTCTTGTTTTACAACGATGATCTGCGCGTTTTTAAGGTAGGGCGGGCTGAAGCGGATGACTTTTTTACGCTCCTCGGTAATCGTAAGTCCGTTCCAGATACAGTCAATCTCTCCGGTGGATAATTCCTGTTCTTTGGCGTTCCAGTCAATTGGCTGTTTTACCAGTTCCCAGCCTAGTCTTCGGCATACTTCTTCGGCTAAATCCACATCGTAACCGACAATATCGTTTGCTTCGTCGCGAAAGCCCATCGGCGGAAACGAATCGTCTAGACCCATCACAAACTTTTTCTTCGCATGAATTTTTTGCAGCGAATCATCGGTTTTAGCCTCTTTTTGCGCTCCCGCAAAAGCCAAGCCTGACGCAACCGTCACACAAAGAAACATAAATGCCAGTTTTTTCATATCTTCTCCTAATTAAAGACGGCCGCACCGCCGCCAATTTCTAAAATAGAGTTGTTTAGAAACTTCAGTTTCTAATAACCGAGTTGTCAAACAAGTCCAATATAAGTCTAGTTTAGATTGATGTTCGTAAAAGGTAAAGTGCGCCACGCTGCTGGCAAAGCCGGATTTTGCGTTCCGTTTCGGCGCGGTAGATGGATTTTTGGCTTTGTGTTATGTCGGGCTTGACGGGGAGATTGTTTTTTATGACAATGAAAATATGACCGAAGTACTCTCACAGGACGAAATAGACCAGCTTCTCACTGCTATAAATTCCAACGGCACTGATACAGAGGATTATAAACCGGTCACCGATTCTCGCAAGGTAAAGATATATGACTTTAAGCGTCCTGATAAATTTTCTAAAGAGCAGATAAGAACGGTGCAAATAATGCACGAAACGTTCGCCCGTCTTACCACAACGGCGCTGTCGGCTAGTCTGCGTACGCTGGTGCATGTGCACGTGGCAACAGTTGACCAGTTGACTTATGAGGAATTCATCCGCTCTCTGCCTTCGCCTACGACACTCGCCATCATCAATATGGACCCGTTAAAGGGGAACGCGGTTTTGGAAATTGACCCCGGTATCACGTTTTCCATTATCAATCGTCTGTTCGGCGGCAAAGAGGACGGCTCGAAATCTCAGCAGCAGCATGAATTGACGGATATCGAACAATCTGTAATGGAAGGTATAATTGTTCGTATATTGGGAAATATGCGTGAGGCATGGGCGCAGGTGATTGATTTGCGTCCGCGTTTGGGGCAGATTGATACGAATCCGCAGTTTGCCCAGATAGTGCCTCCGACGGAAATGGTCGTGCTGGTAACGCTGGAAACCAAGGTAGGCGAAATTGAGGGGATGATGAATTTCTGCATCCCTTATCTTACGATAGAGCCGATAATAAGTAAGTTGTCGGCGCAGTTCTGGTATTCAAACGTCCGTCAGGGCGCGAATCCTGAAAATCTTAGTATTCTTAAAGAAAAGCTGGTAAAAGTCGATGTTAATGTAGTCGCGGAAATCGGAACGATTCAGGTTCCCGTGCGCGATGTGCTGTCTTTACAGGCGGGCGATGTTGTCAGACTTTACAATGTTAAAGTAAGCGATCCGTTCGCTATAACCATAGGCGGGAAACAAAAATTTCTTTGCCGCCCAGGTGTTGTCGGCAGGAATGTTGCCGTGCAGATTACAAAGAAAATGGCGGATCTTGAACAGGATGACTTTGAAGAGCTTATTTCCGACGTGGAGGAATTGATATGAGCGACGGCGCTCTTTCTCAGGCTGAGATTGACGCGCTGCTTTCGGGCAGTGATGTCCGTGAAAGCAGCGGGAACGCGGACGGTGGGCTTTCCGGCGATACATCCGTAATTGAAAGTTTTCTTAAAACTACTGTAGCTTCTCAGTCAAACGGGGTTTCCATGATGACGGGGGGATCTATAAATTTTTCCGGGCCTTATGTCTCCGAAACTGACCGCGATACTTTTTTGACGGGGCTTCCCGACACCGTAACTTCAGTAAAAATTGATTTTACCGCCGGCTTTCCCGGTGAGCATTTGTTTATCATGACGGAAGATACCGCAAAAAGCATAGCCAGCATGATGAACAAAGAAGAGAACATCACGCTGGATGAAATGGCTATGTCAGTGATAGCGGAAACCATTTCGCAGATGGCCGGCACGGAGATAACGGCACTATCCGGCAGAACTGGTAACAAATCTATAGCGTCGGCGTCTCCGGAAGCGGTGAACATTCCTAAGGCCGCCGTCCCTCTGCCTTCCGGCAGCTTTGTTGTCGCCGTCTATGATGTTGATATGGGAAACGGCGCGCCGCAAAAGATTTGGGAAGTGTTAGGCGCTTCGACGGCGCGGGCAATGTCTGCCGCGCTGAATCCGCCGCCACCCGGCGGAATGGGAAACGCGGCTGCACCGTCCTCTTTCCCGATAGGCGGTGGCGCTATGAACAGCGGAGGTCCCCAGATGGGCAGTGGATATATACAGCCTGTTCAGTTTCCGAATCTGAATTCCCAGTCAGGGATGCGGGAGCAGGGCAACATCGGTCTTCTCATGGATGTTTACATGGAGATGACCGTCGAACTGGGTCGCACAAAGAAGCTGATAAAGGAAATATTGATGATGGGCGAAGGTACCATCATAGAATTGGACAAACTGGCGGGAGAACCCGTAGATATACTGGTGAATCACAAGCTGATAGCGAAGGGCGAAGTTGTAGTCATTGACGAAAACTTTGGCGTTCGTGTAACTGAAATAGTATCCCCGCAAGAACGTTTGTCCGAAGCAGGGTAATAATAGATGCGGATTATTCCGATCGCAAGCGGGAAGGGCGGAGTCGGCAAGTCGTTGGCTGCCGCGAATTTGGCGGTGGCGTTCGCGCAGGCTGGTAAACAGGTAACGCTGGCCGATATGGATTTAGGGGCGTCAAATTTGCACCTCATTATCGGACATCAAAAACCCGGCGCAAGCATAGGCTCATTTCTGAATAACCCGAAAATCGATTTTTCTACCATCATTGCCAATACGGATATTCCGAATCTACGTTTTATACCGGGCGATGCCGAAATTCCGGGGGCGGCGAACCTCAAGGCTTCCCAACGGAATATGCTGGCGCGCCGTCTGTTGTCGATAAAAACGGATATTTTGATACTGGACTTGGGCGCCGGTACGCACCAGTCCATTCTTGATTTCTTTTTGCTGTCAGGGCAGGGAATAATCGTAAGCTCTCCGGCGGTTACCGCCACGCTAAACGCTTACGTTTTCCTGAAAAATTCGGTTTTCCGCCTGATGTACAGCGCTTTTAAGCGCGGTTCTCCCGCCTACGAATATCTTGAACAAATACGCAAGCAGGGCTCCGGACTCAATATGTTGTACTTGCCCAAAATGCTGGAGGAAATAGCGCGGATAGATCCGGCTTCTCACCAAAAATTCGCTGCGTCTATAGACCGTTTTCAGCCGCGTCTCATTCTGAATATGTTAGATTCTCCTAGCGATTCCGAAGTCGCCATGAAGATACGCCGGTCGTGCGAGGCGTATTTGGGGCTGAAAATAGAACATCTAGGCGTCATATACCGCGACAGCATTCAGGATACCAGTCTCGCCTCCCGTCTTCCCATCGTATTGTACAAGCCCAACTCCGTGTTATCGCAGGCTATCTACCGTATAGCGGACAAGATACTCCAGATGCCGGAGGATGCTGCTCCTTTTACGATTTCCGATGTGAACGAAAGTTATCAGGAAGCCGCGGTAGAGGCGGAAATTGATTTTGAAAACAAGAAAGAATACGTTCAGGAACTTTTGCATTCCGGCGTGTTGTCGCAGGGTGAACTTATCGAAACTGTGAAAACGCAGCAGATCGAGATAAATAAAATGAAAAAAGAAAATATGTTTTTAAAAAACAAATTATCAAACGCCGCGAATCAGGGCTATAAATTTTAACGGCGGTTTCTGTATCGTCGCTTGCGTTGTAAAGGATTATTTATGAAACTTATGCCGTTGGCCGTTGATTTTCCGGCTTGGCTTAAACCGGAAATAATTCCGGGTCTCCCTGTGCGTTGGTACGGGTTGATGTACATAATCGCGTTTGCCGTAGCCTTTATCATGTACCGCAAGCAAATACGCGAGCGCAATTTCCCGATGACGGACGACCAGCTTTCCAGTCTCTTTTTTTGGGCGATTATGGGCTTGTTGCTGGGGGCGCGTATATTCGCCACGTGGGTTTACGAAACGAGCGATATTTACGTTAGGCAGCCGTGGCTGGTTTTTTGGCCGTTCCGCAACGGGCGTTTCACCGGATTGCAGGGAATGAGTTACCACGGCGGTTTTATCGGCTGTTTATCGGGGGTTTCGCTCTGGTGCGCGACGCGGCGCCGCGACCCGCGTGAAATATTTGATATGTTCGGAGCATCTATACCGCTGGGTTATACTTTCGGCAGGATAGGAAATTTCATAAACGGAGAGCTTTACGGACGAGTTACAACTGGAGCTTTGGGTATGATATTCCCCAACGCGGAGCGTTTTTCGTCCAATATAGGCTGGGTGCGCGAAGCCGCGGAAAAATCCGGTATACCGCTGCCACAGAGTGCGTCCGGTGCGGCTTCTATGATAAACTTGCCGCGTTATCCCACACAGCTTTTTGAAGCGTTTTTTGAGGGTGTTTTTCTGTGGTTTATCTGCTGGTCTTTACGAAACAAAAAGCCGTTCAAGGGTTTTATTCTGGCGTTATACATTATGGGATACGGTGTGATACGTTTCATCATTGAATATTTTCGTGAGCCGGACGGTGATTTGGGTTACAGGATAGAACTTGTGCCTAATAATCAAGCCATTGCGTTTGCCCATCCGCTTACCAGTTTTTCAACGGGACAAGTTCTTTCGGCGGGTATGGTTCTGTTTGCCGCTGTGATGATGTTCGTACTTTCACGTCTTCCAGGCAGAAAACCTATAATACACTATCCCGACTCCGCTGAATCCGCCGCGGCAAAGTCACCCGAAGAGAAAAAATCAGCCCGCAATAGCCGTAAAAAGCTGCGAAAAAAGCTAAGGTAAAAGTCGTTCAGCCTGTCTGTGAGCGGAATTCGCATGGGCGCTTGGATTTGTAATCTTGGTTTGTACTGGAAATAAGCTGGGTGATTGACAAATATACAATTTATGAGATATTATTAAAGAACTATGAAGGTTGAACGTATATCACTTAACATGAGTTCCATCGTTGTCGTTAAAGGCTCATGGTGCGCTGGCACGGATCGCATCGGCACTATTCGGATGATATTTACCCCCCCCCCCCCCAACACTATTTTTGCACAGCATTAAAC
>JAIRSB010000213.1 GCA_031255655.1 Spirochaetaceae bacterium
CGTGCGGTTCACGTACACCGCGTCCTCCATGCCTGCCGGAGGCGTCGTGGTACAGGATTCTGATGTCATTTATACTGGCACCGGAGTTTTTGTTGACGCGCGTGTAACGCCGGGCAGCGCGCTGATACGCATAGCCGAAAACACCGTGCTTTCTTTTAATAAAGGGAGCAGGTCGAGCGACAGTCTCATAATTTCGCTTATGTATGGGCGTATCCGCGTAGATCAGGAGAGCAGAACCGAGACCATCGTGGTAAAAAGCGGCGTCTCCACGACCGAAACGCTAAACGGGTCTGTAAACATCGATTACACTGTATCGTCAAACCTGAAGCATAAATCACAACCAGCGCTTTCTGTCTCGGTAATTTCTGGAAACGCGGAAGTTATCCCTTCAGAAAAGGCGCGGCGGGTTATGTTGAAGCGCGGTGTTGCGCTCGCCGTCGACCCTCAGAACGGCAGGGCGCGGCGGCGTTCTATGAGTAAAGATATACCCGCGTACTGGCAGCGTGTAGGTGAATCGCCGCCTGTTACCGTTACTCCTACTCCAGCCGCTTCTCCGCTGCCGTCGGTTCCCACTGGCAACGCTTCTTCCGTGGAACCAGCGCGTATTGCAAATTTTACGCCTGTAGAGGTGTCTACCGTATTAAAAACAGAGAGCATAATAGCGGGATTAAGCATTTTGCTGGTGGGCGTTGCCGTACAATCTGCCGGGCACTACCTGTATAGTAATGTCGATGAGGTATTCTACGCTGGTTACGCGCCCATTGGTGTCGGGGTTTTCATTCTTGCGGGATCTTACATTTACCCGACTTATGTAAACGCAAAGCAACTGAAGGCCGCTGCAACCGCCGCTGAATAATCCGACGGGACTGGTTGGCTAGGACGCGGTGTGATTACGCATTTCACGCCGCGAACAACAGATGTTCTATCACTATTTTTATTCCGAGCATTAAAAGAACCATCCCGCCGGCGAACTCGGATTTTGATTTAAGTTTTTCTCCGACAGTATTTCCAATTTTCACACCGGTCATTGATATGAAAAAGGTTACCAGTCCGGTTATCATTACCGTGTTAAAAATATTTACCTTGAAAAAGGCAAAAGTTATTCCTGCCGCCAGCGCGTCTACGCTTGTAGCTACGGCCAAAACCGAAATTTTCAAGAGTTGAAAGGCGTTTTCGTCCGGTTTTTCTTCTTTTTTGGACAGGCTTTCCTTTATCATTTTGCCGCCAATTAATCCAAGAAGAGCAAAAGCTATCCAATGGTCAAATTTCTGTATTCCATCTGTGAAATGAATACTCGCAAAATAGCCTATTGCTGGCATTAGCGCCTGAAAAAAACCAAAAAATAAACCCGGAATTACTATCTCAGTTATTTTTGGTTTTTTTACAGATAGTCCCAATGTTATTGATACTGCAAAGGCATCCATCGATAAACTTACGGCTATCAATATAATTTCCAGTAAACTCAAAACACATCCTCTTGTAATTTGGCCGCTAGACTCTCGCTTTCAGAATGAATACCACACCGCGCGGCATATTGACAAACAGCAGTGCTAAATATTAATCTGTTTGGATACGCGATTAGTTGAGACCGCATCAGGCTTAGGAGTTTTCAATTGGGCAATATTGGAATTATAACTCAAATAGTTGGACCTGTGATAGATGTCCGCTTCAAAGAGGGTGAAGTACCGGCTATCCTTAACGCGCTGGAAGTTAAGGTGGGAGCCGAGAGCTCGGAAGAGCCTGCCCGTACACTAGTAATGGAAGTTTTGCAGCATATCGGGGATAACCGTGTGAGATGTGTGGCAATGTCAGCTACGGAAGGACTAATGCGCGGTTTAGAGACCTTGGACACCGGCTGCCCAATCAAGGTTCCGGTGGGTGAAGAGGTCTTAGGACGTATGTTCAATGTAACCGGAAATGTGATTGACGACGAAGGGCTGTTTTCTTGTAAAAAATATGAATCTATCCATCGGCAGCCGCCGCCTTTCGCCGAACAAAAACCGGCCACAGAGGTTTTTGAGACCGGAATAAAAGTAATTGATCTGGTCGCGCCTTATGCCAAAGGCGGCAAAATAGGGCTTTTCGGCGGCGCGGGCGTGGGCAAAACCGTTGTAATAATGGAGCTTATCCACAACATTGCCACAGAACATTCCGGCTATTCGGTGTTTTCCGGTGTCGGAGAGCGCAGCCGTGAAGGAAACGACCTTTGGCACGATATGAACGAATCCGGCGTAATCAAAAAAACGGCTCTTGTTTTCGGACAAATGAACGAGCCGCCCGGCGCGCGTATGCGTGTAGCGCTTTCAGGCTTGACTATGGCAGAGCATTTCCGTGACGAGTCCGGGCAGGATGTGCTGCTGTTCATCGATAACATTTTCCGCTTCATACAGGCTGGCGCGGAGGTTTCCGCTCTTTTGGGGCGCATACCAAGCGCTGTCGGTTATCAGCCAACACTTGCCAACGAGATGGGCGCCCTTCAAGAGCGTATTGCCAGCACATCGCGCGGCTCAATTACCAGTGTGCAGGCAGTCTACGTGCCGGCGGACGACTTTACGGACCCCGCGCCGGCTACAACTTTCGCTCACCTTGACGCAACAACGGTGCTTGACCGCAAAATTGTCGACCTTGGTATATATCCCGCCGTTGACCCGTTGGCTTCCACCTCACGCATCCTTGAGCCGTCCATTGTCGGCAAGGAACACTATGAGACTGCAAGGCGGGCGCAGCAGATCCTTCAGCGTTACAACGAACTTCAAGATATAATAGCTATACTCGGTATGGACGAGCTTTCCGCCGAAGACAAACTTGTAGTTTCCCGCGCGCGCAAGGTGCAGCGTTTTTGCAGCCAGCCTTTCTTTGTGGCGGAGAAATTCAGCGGACTGGCGGGAAAATATGTACCGGTGAAAGACACCGTGCGCGGTTTCAAAATGATACTTGATGGCGAGACAGACAACATCCCCGAACAGATGTTCTTCATGTCCGGCGGCATTGACGATGTTTTAGCAAAACATAAAGAGTAGGAATGGCGCTACCTTATTCTGTAGAAATTTACACGCCGCGCCGTTTGTTTTTTTCAAATTCGGTTGAAGCCCTTGTTATAACTATTGTAGACGGTGAAATATGCGTTTACGCAAATCACACCATGTTTACCGCTCCGGTAAAGTGCTGTGCTTTGAAGCTCAAAGATTTGAAAGGCGATTGGAAAACGGCTTTCGTCAGCGATGGCATAATTGAAGTTAAGCGCAGTAAAACCATACTGCTTGTTGATTCCGCCGAATGGCCGGAAGAAATTGATTATGAGCGAGTGCTTCACTCGAAAAAGGACGCGGAAGAGATTTTGAGTGGAGCGGCGTTTCATTTTGAGCGTATCGCCGCCCTGCAAAAGATACAGCGTGCTGAAGTGCGGCTCAAAGTATACGCCGCGGCGAAAAAATGACGGGCTCGTATTCCGCCCCTTGACTATAACGCTTAAATTGTCAATACTCATTGATTATGCCGCTTATTCATAAACCGGACGCTTCATTTCAACGTTCCCGGAAGATGCCGCCTGCAATTTTTTGGACTATATTGACAGCCGGACTTTGTTTTTTTGTCATAGGCGTTTCAGTCCAGAGCGCCGGGGCGCAGTCAATCGTTCAGGAACAGCAGTCGCCTCAGTATAAATCGCTGTTACAGACGGTTTTTGACTTTATACAGCAGAATTATGTCGAGGAAGTTGATCCACAAACATTGTACGAAGGAGCCATGAACGGAATGTTCGACGCTCTGGGCGACCCATATTCGTCATTTTTGAAAGAAAAAGATATGACGGACTTGGACCAGAACGTCATAAGAGGCAACTACGGCGGGATAGGCTTGTATATATCAAAACCGTCAACTTATGTTGAAATCGCGTCCCCAATAGAAGACAGCCCCGGATGGAAAGCCGGATTACAACCCGGCGATCTTATCATAAAGATAGGTGAGGAAAGCACTGCCGATCTGACCCTGGACGAAGTGCTTGCGCGGCTCAAAGGCCCCGCCGGAGAAAAAGTGTTTTTGGTTATCCGGCGCGGGGAAAACATTGAATTTCCGGTAACGCTCACTCGCGCCATAATAGAAGTGCCTACGGTTAGGCAGGCTATGATAGGCGATATCGGATACCTCAGACTCATCAGCTTCAGCAACATGACAGCCAGCAGAGCGCGTCAGGCATTGGATTTTTTCAAAGAAAACGATTATAAAGCACTGATACTTGATTTACGCAACAATTACGGAGGGCTTTTGAGTACGGCAGTCAGTGTCTGCAACCTTTTTATCAAAGACGGCACTGTTGTTTCGGTTAAATCTCGGATACCCAGGCAAAATTCCGTGTACAACGCGGGGGACGATCCTGTCGTTCCTGAAAATATTCCCATCGTTGTGCTAATAAACCATGGGTCCGCGTCCGCGTCTGAAATCGTTGCTGGAGCTCTTAAAGACCATGGGCGCGCTTACCTTGTTGGGGAAAAATCGTTCGGGAAAGGTTCCGTCCAACAAGTGTACCCGCTTAGAAAATCAGGATTCAAGATTACGACGGCGCGCTACTATACGCCGAGCGATGTAAATATCGACAAAATCGGCATTCCACCGGATCGCGAAGTGTTATTTCCCAAATTTTCGAACGAAGATGCCGAAAAACTTAATAAACTCATCGCGTCAAACGCTATTCCCAAATTCGTACAGGAGAACAAAAAAGCCGCACCGGGCGTGATAGACGGTTTTGCCCGGCAGTTGCAGGATGAATACGGGCTGGATTTTTCTCTACTGCGCCGTCTCATACGCGACGAGGAAAACCGTACCGTCATAGCGCCGGTCTATGACTTGGAATATGACGTGCAGTTACAGGAAGCAGTAAAAATCCTTCGCGAGGGCATTTACTATCAACTCATACAGAACACCAAGACGCTGCGCGATTTACAAGAAGAAGCTGAGGAAAGCGAGGCGCAGCCTTCATAAAAATGAAAACGTTTGACATTAACTTAATCCCTGCCGGACACTTCTTTTCGAAACCGGTCTATATCGACGACGAATTTGTTTTAGTGTCGCAGGAAATGGAGTTCACTGTCGAACTGAAAAAAATCTTGATCGAGTGGCGTTTCGACAGCGTAAAAAGCAACGGAGAGCCGCAAGAAATGTACCGGGAAGACGACAGCGACAGTAAAAACCGGGAAAAACTTTTTAGAAACGACAGCGTGAAACTGGCGGAAGCAAAGATGTATTACTTAAATTTCCGCCAATTTGCAAGAGATGTTTTTGTAAGGGCTGCCAATAAAAACAACATTAACTACGACACGATTGGAGAGAAAATGCGCGAAGTTTGTGATAAAGTAAAAACAGACCGCCGTTTTCTGCTTCAGGTGCAGAAAGACATAAGAGCGGATAATGACGAAGATTTTCTTGCGGTGCATGCTGTAAAATCCACGATAGTTTCGATTGTTATTGGAATTTACCTTAAACTTCCTGCTCACCGTTTGATTGAACTTGGTGTTGCCGCTTTGTTGCATGAAATCGGAATGGTAAAACTGCCTTCACGCATAACGCAGAGTAAGACGGAGCTTTCTTCGAAAGACCGCGCGACATTGATGCTTCATCCTTCTATAGGTTTTGAAATGCTTAAATCCTTTGGCTTTTCGATGGCCGTATGCGCTGCCGCTCTCGAACACCATGAGCGTGAAAATGGCTCCGGGTACCCACATAAACTCACTGGAGATAAAACAGGATTGTACGGCAAAATAGTCGCCGTAGCATGCTCGTATGAGGCTATCACGTCAAAGCGCCCGCATAAAGATGCGCGCGGCGGCTACGAAGGCGTTACGGATCTCCTGCGTAACAAAGGCAACTGTTATGATGACGCGATAGTGCGGGCGCTGGTTTTTTCCCTGTCAATATATCCGATCGGCGAGCCGGTAATGCTTTCCAACGGCGTGAAGGGCACCGTCGTTGATATAAATCCCTCAGACCCGCGTTATCCGGTTGTGCAGTTACTAGATGAAAATAGATCCGATGGACAGGTCAGAATAATAGAAACCCGCTCGTCAGGAATCCATATAACCGGCCCTCTAACAGATAACATATAGCAGTTCGTTAAAACTTACCGCATAGACGCCGCCTGAACCATTTAAGGTTCTAGGCAGGGCAGGGTAGCCCATTAAGATTTTTTGCTTATACTATACTAGGATGAAGTTACGCAATGTGATTATAACATTGTCCGCGCTTTTAAGCGGCATTTTTTTACTTGCGGCATTGGCGGTAGGACTAATTATGCACTTCAACGCCGCGCCTACGCTCCCGCCCACCGGCTCTGAAGGCGTAACCGTAACGGACAGCGCGACAGTAGTAATAGAAATATATGAAGGCGAAAGCTCCGTTGCCGCCGGCAGACGACTATTTAATGCCAGCGTGATAAAAAGTGTTTTATTTTGGGAAATACTTTCGCGGCTGGAACCTGAATACATCAAAACCGGCGTTTACCAAATTGATTTTCCGGTAAGCCAAACCGCGCTTCACAGAATCCTGCGGAACGGCAAGCAACAACTTCTCCGCGTTACCGTGCCGGAAGGTGCGACGCTACGAAAAACCGCGGCGATACTGGAAGAAACTGAAATATGCTCAGTGGAAACATTTCTACAAACCGCTGGAAACCGCGC
>JAIRSB010000215.1 GCA_031255655.1 Spirochaetaceae bacterium
CCTCGCCCAGCAGTGAAAGCGCTGATTTGAGCCGCCCTATGCCGCCGCCGCGCCCTACGGCGCGGCGGGCGGCCTCGCTAAAAGTCTGCACGCCGCAGCTTATCCGAGTTACCCCGCCCTCCGCGCAGACACGCAGGAAATCCTCGTCCAAAGATTCGGGATTAACCTCGACTGTAAACTCGGCAATTTCGTGCGGGGAACGGCGGTATTCCCGCAAAACAGCCGCTAGAAAATCAAGCAGCTCTTTCATCCGGCGGGAACCAAGCAGAGAGGGCGTACCGCCGCCTATGTAAACGCTGCTTAACGCCTCCGCCCCGAACGCCTTAATCTGCCCTTCAATATCTTTGGCAAGAGCCTCGATAAAGCCGTCCATAAGCCGCCCGCCGCCGCCGTCATTCACCGGAATTGAATAAAAATCACAGTAATCGCACTTTTTCGCGCAAAAAGGAATATGTATATATAACGCGGCAGGACCGGAATTCAATTTGTATTTTTCCGCTGTTTTACACGCTAACTTCTCAGCCGCACATCATAACGCGGCGCGTACATACTGATATTGGCAGCGCTAAATCCATCCTGAATATTTTTATATAATTCGGAGTATATAGCCGGCAGAATATCTACATTTTTTGTATAAACATTTATTTCGTACCAGCAGTAAAAATCATCAAGTTTTAGCTGATTAACAAAAGGCGGCGGAGTTTTCTCGGTATATTTTGTTTTCAGCGCGGCATCAATTAATATATCGTGCACAACGCGCCACGGAACATTGTAACCCATCGTAACGGAAGTGTTGACGATATATCCGTCAAAATTATCAGCAATCGACGAATTATAATTTGTAACGCTCGTATTTAGTATCATTTGATTAGGGAACGAAACAAATTCATTTTTGTGAGTGCGCACCCTAGTACTCATAGGGCCGCGTTCAACGACAAATCCTGTCACTTCGTTTATTTTAATGCGGTCTCCGACACGGAAAGGGCGCATATACGTCATCACTATTCCAGCGATTAGATTGCTTACCACCGATGTTGAACCCAGCGAAAATATAACGCCGACTAAAACTGATATACTTTTGAAAACATCAGATTCGGAGTTTGGTAAATACGGATAAACAAAAGCCACAGTGAAGGCATATATCAGAACGCGCAGTATATTGAATGTAGGAACCGCCCAATCGGAATAAAAGCCGGGAATTACCAGCTTTTTCCGTTCAATCTGGTTCGCAAAAAACCTTATCGTGCGCATGATGTACCGCGCTATTATAATTATGACGGCGATGGCGAATAGGTTTGGTATATAATTTATCAAACCGAAAACAAATCGTTTCAACGGAGTCGCAATATAGCCAAACAATTTTTCAGCTAAACCGCGCGTCGTTTCAAACTGATGAAACACAAGCGGTATCGTTATTATAAGCTGAAGCAGCGATATAATCAGTTTTAATATATTTATTATCTGTTCTGAAAGGCTGAGCATCTGGGCGACATCCATTAGGATGATTTTTTTAAATTTAAGCGGACGGAAACGCGCTCTGCCATATGTTTGCAGTTTCGTGGCGGCAAATTTTGCGAGCTTTAATGTAAGCCATATAAATAAAATTTGTAAAAGCGATATTCCAAGCGCGATTCCGATGCGTATAAGAAAATGAAAATCTTTCTTTCCAGCAATAGTTATTGTATCGCTTATATCTTTTAATTCTTCCCGTATGATTTCATCGGCCTGTTCGACCGACCCTTCGGCGGCAGGCGCTTCGGGCACAGCTTCCAGTACTGGGGTAGTGTCTTCGCCGCCTGCGCTCCCGTTTTCCTGCGCGAAAACCCCCACCAAAAGAAATATATTTAAGACCGATAAGACTGACAGGCAAAGATTTTTTTTTTCGGTGGCGTACTTCAAAAGTTACTCCGTATTTTCGCCGCGGATTATTTTTATCGTATTGATTTTGCGCCCATCTATTTCCTGCACGATAAAATCTAGATTTTTGTAGCTTACTTTTTCGTTCCGCGCCGGTATGCGCCCGAATATATCAAAAACAAAACCTCCGAGTGTGTCAAAATCATCTGAAGGCAATTCCACGTTTAGGACTTCGGACAGACTTTTTAGATTGAAACGCGCGTCGCAAAGCCATGTATTGGGGCTTAAACTTGTTATTTCCTCGCGCTCGTGGTCAAATTCGTCTTGGATGTCTCCAATTATTTCTTCAAGGATGTTTTCCATGCAGACAATCCCTGAAACTCCGCCGTATTCGTCCACAACAACGGCAATATGGACACGGCGGCGCTGGAATTCGCGCAAGAGTTCGTCTATGTGCTTCGATTCCGGCACAAAGAAGGGTTTTCGCAGTATGGCAGTTATGTCGAAATCGCCGTCTCCTATAAGCTTTTTTAGTACATCTTTCACGTAAAGTATACCGGTAACGTTATCTATTGTGCCACTGTAAATGGGAAAGCGCGAATGTTCGCTTTCGGCTATGCGGTCAAGCAGTTCCTCTTTGGGGAGATCGGCGGACAGCAAGACTGTGTCCACGCGCGGCACCATGACTTCCTTGACGGTGGTTTCGCCAAATTCCACTACCCCGCGTATCATTTTTCGCTGTTCGGTTTCCAGCGCCTCGTGGGTTTTTCGTTCGAGTTCGTCTTTTTTAAAAAACTGTCTAAAATAATCCGGTATATTCACTTTTACGGGCCTCACCGGTTCAAGGCTAAACCCATAAAACAGTATATCGCACCGTTCAGAAATTATCTAGCCCGCGACGCAAGTGCGTTGCGCTTGCGTCGCGGGCTTCGGAGTTTGCGCGGAAAACTGCCATAGCCTAGGAACGAAGGCTACAAGCCTTCTAATTCATGTTCAAGCTCGTTTAGCCGTTTTGTAAGCATACCTATCGTGCGTTCTATGCGCTGTTTTTCTTTTTCAAGACGAGAACGCGGGTCATCTTCTGGCGGCGTCTTGCCATTTTTATAGGACGTTATGACAGTATCAGGACTTTTTCCGGCGATGAAAGCCCGTTGCGCCTCGCTTCGGGCATCCTCCCCCGCTATGCCAGCCACAAAACGCATATTGTCCGCGCCTATCTCAGGTTTTATGTCGTACTGAAAAATCTTAACCGCCGTTTTTGCCGAAACACGCGGTATGCACAGAATTCTGTCGATATAATCCTCAAAACGCAGCCCAATCCCAGCGCAAAGCCCCTGCGCCTCAATAAGAACACGGCCTAATTCCTTAACAAGCCTTCCGTTTTCGGTAAGAAAGTCCTCTTTTATACGCGAAGTCAACTCAAGCAGGGCAGGAGAATCGGCAAGATTGATTTTATACAAGCCCAACTCTTCCGCCTTAGCCAGCAGATTGTGGAAAATTGCCCAGAATTCCCGCGTATGGGCGCGGGACGGCAGCTTCCCCCCCTGTTTACAGGCGTGAATGTGGTGGGCATACTCGTGAATCGCGGTATAAACAAGCGAATTTTCGTTCTGAACGCCGCCGTCATCTTGAAAATTCTTGTTATGTATGATGATTTCACGCTCTTCAGGTTTGTAAAGTCCGTTTACTTTGCGGCTCTTCTTACCCGAAAATATCAGCGAAAAATCAAGCGGGGCATCCTCAATGGAAAGGAGTATGTTTTTCACCGCGTCTTGATTCATGGCATTATTCCTTTACTGTTCCGCGAGCGTCCGTATACCGGATATCCGTGTAGGCGGAGCATATCGCGGCAGCAAGCGCGTCCGCGGCGTGGTCTGGGCGCGGAGCGGCTTCAAGTCCAAGCACAATGCGTATCATTTCTTGCACTTGCCTTTTATCCGCGGTGGCAACCCCGCTTACGGCCTTTTTTATTTCGTTGGGTCTAAACTCACGCACAAGCAAACCCGCTTGAGCCAGCGCCATACATAGCACACCTCGCGCCTCCGCCACCGGTATGGCGCTTTTCACGTTGCGGGCAAAAAACAAACCTTCGACAGCAGCTTCGACGGGACGCCATTTGTCAAGCACGGCGCGTATCTCATTGTAAATTGAAAGCAGGCGTTCCGCGTGATTTTGTGAAGCCGGAGTTTCTATACAGCCGTGCGCCAAATAACGCGCCCGCTGTCCTGAGTATTCGAGTACACCCCAGCCGGAGGACGCGAGGCCGGGGTCAACGCCGATTATGCGCCGCGCCGCGCCCATCGTCAATCTTCGTAATCGTCAGGGACTTCAATGTTGGAATAAACGTTTTGGACATCATCGTTTTCTTCCAGTTTTTCAATCAAACGCAGCACTTTGCCGGTGGTAGAAGCATCAAGGACAACAGGAGCTTCGGGAACCATGCTGATTTCCGCGCCGTTCGTCTCAAATCCGGCCTTTTCGAGCGCCGCAGCCGCCGTTTCAAAGTCCTCCGGCGCGGTGGTAACCTCGATAATGCCATCATTCAAAGCGACATCCTCCGCCCCTCCGTCAAGAGCCGCCTCCATCACCTTGTCTTCGGTGTACTTTTCACCGTCCAGCGTGATTATTCCCTTGCGGGTCAGCAGTCTGGAAACTGAGCCTGCCTTCGCCAACTCCGCGCCAGCGCGCGTTAATATATTGCGAACATCGGCGGCAGCGCGGTTGCGGTTATCGGTAAGCACCTCTATCAGTATGGCCGCCTCGCCAAGGCGCGCTTCGTAGGTGAGTTCCTCGTAATTAACGCCTTCAAGTTCACCTGTTCCCTTCTTGATGGCCCTGTCAATGTTGTCTTTCGGCATATTCGCGCCGCGCGCCTTTATGACGGCAGTACGCAAACGCGGGTTACCTTCCGGGTCGCCGCCTCCCATACGCGCTGCTATTGAGATTTCTTTAATCAGTTTTGTAAAAAGGTTGCCGCGCTGCGCGTCAGCCGCGCCTTTCGAGCGTTTTATTTTTGCCCATTTACTATGGCCGGACATAAATACTCCTTAAATTTCATTGTATAAAGTTAATTTTCATAAGTATGCGGAATTTTATCCTGTTTGTCCAGCGTTCGCAGTGAGGCATTAAAAAAGCAACCGAAAAGCAATATTTAAGACATCGGACTTGTTCGATAACCCGGCGGCTTGTCTCGCAAGTCTTGCAAAATGCTTTGCATTTTGCTTCAGTAACATTTTTCGTGACTCAATGCGACCGCTTGACGAATACTTTGGTATTTCCTATAATTTTGATAATTACGCTTGGTAAGAGCATTCTGGGCATTGGACATGTTCGATAACCCGATTGCTTGTCACTCAAGTCTGTTTGAATTTTGCAAGCGGCAATCCAGCCGCCGCGTATGCCAGTTATTAGGAGTAATTTTATGGAAAAACGCCGGTATTTTTTTACCTCCGAATCGGTGGGAGAAGGGCACCCCGATAAACTCTGCGATCAGGTCTCAGACGCGATACTGGACGCATGTCTGAAAGACGACCCGCAAAGCCGCGTTGCCTGCGAGACGTACGCATCAACCTCACTAGTGCTCGTCGGCGGCGAGATTACAACCAAGACATTCGTTGATTTTCAAAGCGTTGTACGCGACGTAGCTAAAGAAATAGGTTACACCGATCCGGAATACGGACTAGATTTTCAGTCAATGGCGGTTTTAGACATGATACACAGCCAGTCGCCCGATATAAGCCAGGGCGTTTCCGGTACCGGACTTGACGAATACAAAGGACAGCAAGGCGCAGGCGACCAGGGCATGATGTTTGGTTTTGCGTGCGTTGAAACCAAGGAACTAATGCCGCTGCCCATAACTTTGGCGCACAAGATATTGATTAACGCGACTGAATTGCGTAAATCGAAGTCGATAAAATGGCTGCGTCCGGACGCGAAAAGCCAGGTAACAGTAGAATACGAAGGCAGGAAGCCCATCCGCATAGACGCGGTTGTCGTTTCCCATCAGCATGATCCCGATGTTTCTTACAACGAGATAAAAGAAACGGTCATCAACAAGATAATCAAACCTGTTTTGGAGCCAACCGGTATGTTAGACGCTAACACGAAGTTCTTCATAAACCCGACTGGACGATTTGTCGTGGGCGGTCCTTTCGGGGATACCGGACTTACAGGCCGAAAAATCATAGTTGACACTTACGGCGGCATGGGCAGACACGGCGGCGGCGCGTTTTCGGGAAAAGACCCGACCAAAGTCGACCGCAGCGCGGCGTACGCGGCGCGTTATGTCGCAAAAAACATCGTGGCCGCCGAACTTGCCGAGTATTGCGAAGTCGAACTAGCTTACGCGATAGGCGTACCGTTCCCGGTTTCCATTATGGTGGACACTTTCGGCACGGCAAAGATACCGGAAACCAAAATCGAAGAAGCGGTTGCAAAGACATTTGATCTTTCGCCTTCCGGAATCATAACAATGCTTGACCTTCGCAGGCCCATCTACCGGAAAACCGCTTCATACGGACACTTCGGCAGAGACGGCTTCCCGTGGGAAAAGACGGACAAGGCCGCGGACTTAAAAAAACTTGTTTGAGATTGAACTGAAGGCTTGGGTAGACGATTTTGCGGCTGTAAAGCAAAAAATCGGAACCCTAGCCGAGTTCACGGCGGACTTTGAAAAAGAGGACGTATACTGGTTTCCGCCCCCCCGTCCAGAGACGGGGGGGCTTGCGCCTTTACCCGATGTGCGCGTACGCAAAGAAACATTTAAGCCGAAAGCCAAAGAAACTGAAACCTTTATACTCGTAACATACAAAATAAAAGAAATCCGTGCCGGAATTGAAGTTAATGATGAAAAAGAGTTCGTTATTTCAGCGCCGCCTGACGCGGAAAGCGGCGTTTATCCGGCTGGTTTTGAAGAACTACTTTCGCGGCTTGGTTTTTCGCCCAAAATATCTAAAAAAAAACAAGGAAGCGTTTGGAAGTACGGCGGCGAGGCGGTTTCTATAGAGCTTTCCAGCGTGGACAAACTTGGAAACTTTGTGGAACTGGAAATCATGGCGGCTGACAACGAAGCGAAAACTGTGAACGCGGCGCGGGAGCGGCTATTTTCGCTTCTGAAACTCATAGGCATAAGCGAAGAGAAAATAGAAAAACGATACTATAGCGATATGCTTTCCTCCGGCGTCCGGCAATAGAAAATTCTTACGGAAATGAATACATCTGCCGGTGAACAGACGCCGAAAACTTACCACAAAGGAAACTATTCTATCTGACCCACTGCCAGAGTTATGCCTAACTTAACTCTCAGTATTACTCAGGTCCACTACCCGTCTCGCGTTCCCTTTCCCCTCAGAGACTCTCAAAGAACCTTACTCCGGTTTCCAGCGTTTGTAATGGAGCGGGGGTCTGCTGTTTGGCGCGTCCTTGTCGTTTCCGGAAACAGCGGCTCTGCCCGCCGCGGAACCCTCCATGGCACGGGCGATCATATCTTTAATGGTCTTTTCTTTTTCCGCCTCTTCCATGTCCGCGATACCCGCTTCGGCCTGCCAGTCTGCGGCGCTTTTGTCCACGGCTTTACTCCAGTCCGGGTTGGGGATATGCTCGTGGGGCATTTTACTGTCAACAAGGGAAGACTCCCAGTTATCTGCGCCAGTAAGGACATCCACCCCCAGCCTGAAGTATTCGGCGTAGCGTTCCTTGACCTTGCGGACGCCCCCGGGCGCCAGGGCGCAGAGGAGCAGTGTCTGGGTAAGGCCGTTGGACGCGAGACCCGGCGGGGTGGGGATTACCTGTTCCCCCGAGGGCATCA
>JAIRSB010000232.1 GCA_031255655.1 Spirochaetaceae bacterium
ATGGCGGTGGCCCGCGCGGCAGCGGAGTCCGCTTCCATTCCCCTGTACAAGTATTTGGGCGGAATACATACAACGCTCATGCCGGTGCCGATGGCAAACATCATAAACGGCGGAAAACACGCCGGGAACAAAGTTGACTTTCAAGAATTCATGGTGATGCCAATTGGAGCGCCTACTATGGCGGAAGCAATACGCTGGACAGCGGAAGTCTTCCACAACCTCAAAAAAATACTGGCTGACGCAGGCAAAAACACCGCTGTCGGCGATGAAGGCGGTTTCGCGCCGGACATCGAGAATGAGGAAGCCTTGCAGTATATCATCAAAGCCATCGAAAAAGCCGGATATAAGGCGGATAAAGAGCAGTTTGCCATCGCTATGGACTGCGCAAGCTCAGAACTTTTTGACGAAGGCGGTGGAAAAGGCTACAAATTCTGGAAATCAAACCCCGACAAGCTGTTCAGCGCGGACGAAATGGTGGAAATATATTCAAAATGGATTGAAAAATATCCGATTATCTCGATAGAGGATCCGTTGGACCAGAATGACTGGGAGGGTTACGCGAAGATGACAAAAGCTCTCGGATCGAAGATACAGATAGTCGGCGACGATTTCTTCGTTACTAACACAAAACGTCTTGAGCGCGGCATAAAAGAAAATTCATGCAACAGTATTCTGATAAAAGTAAACCAGATTGGCACGGTTACAGAAACTTACGAAGCTGTCGAAATGGCGAAACGTGCCGGTTATACCGCCGTCGTAAGTCATAGGTCGGGCGAAACTGCTGACACATTCATAGCCGACCTTGTTGTTGCGCTGGAAACCGGACAGATAAAGACAGGCTCAATGAGCCGTACCGACCGTATCGCCAAATATAACCAGCTTATCCGCATAGAAGAAGAATTGGACGGCATAAGCGAATACGCCGGAAAAAAAGCTTTTTACAATTTACGTAATTTCTAAATTTATTTTTAAAATACCGCCGGAAAACGTCGTTACTACGTTTTCCGGCAGAGTTTCATTCACGACCGCCGCGTTATACCGCCAGCCGTGAGGGAAGTTGGCCTACCATATTATAGTAGAACAAACAGATTGACACCCAGATTGTCCCTCCACGGCGGGACGCTCTTTGTGATTAAGGATATATTATGATTACAGTTACAGACCTAAGCCTGGCCTATGGACAGCGTTCATTGTTCAAAGAAGTAAACCTCAAGTTTACAAACGGCAATTGTTACGGAATTATCGGGGCGAACGGTGCAGGCAAATCCACGTTTCTAAAAATACTCAATGGCGAAATCGAGCATGACAAAGGTGAAATCTCGATTCCCGGAAAAGAGCGAATAGCCGTTCTGCTGCAAGACCATTTCGCGTTTGAAGACTATACCGTTACCGACACCGTGATTTACGGCTATCCCACGCTGTATACCGTGATGAAAGAGCGGGAAGCAATTTACGCCAAAGAAGACTTTACAGAAGATGACGGATTACGCGCTGCCGAGCTTGAGGCTGAATTCGCCGACATGAACGGCTGGGAAGCCGAGTCGGAAGCAGGACAGCTTCTGTCCGGACTGGGACTGGACGAATCCGTTCAGTCCAAAAAGATGTCCGACCTTGACGAATCAAAGAAAGTGCGCGTACTTTTGGCGCAAGCCCTGTTCGGCAATCCCGGCATACTTCTGCTTGACGAACCGACAAACGGCCTCGACATGGAATCCATCGCGTGGCTTGAAGACTTCTTGATAAATTTTCCCAACATAGTAATCGTAGTTTCGCATGACAGACACTTCTTGAACTCCGTTTGCACCCACATCTGCGATATTGACATGGGACGCATAACCCCGTATTCAGGGAATTACGATTTCTGGTACCAAATGAGCCAAATGTTGCAGCGTCAAGCGCGCGAGCAACTAAAGAAACGGGAAGAAAAAGCAAAAGAATTGAAAGAATTCATCCAGCGATTTGCGTCAAACGCGGCAAAAAGCAAACAGGCCACAAGCCGGAAAAAAGTTTTAGAAAAGCTGGATTTGGAAAACGTTACAGTTACAAGCCGGAAATTCCCGTTTGTGGGCTTTAAGAGCGAACGCCCCATCGGGAATAACGTGCTTCGCGTTGAAAAACTCAATGTGTCCATAGACAACGCAGAAGTCTTGCGCGATTTCTCGTTTACAGTAAACAAAACAGATAAAATCGCGTTTGTCGGCTCCGAACACATAGCGAAAACCGCGCTGTTCGATGCGCTTGCGGGCGTCAGAAATCCGGATTCAGGCGATATTTATTGGGGACAGACAGTCAGTTTTTCGTATTTTCCGAAGGAAAACAGCTCGTTTTTCAGCGGAACAGAATCGGTTACGGACTGGCTAAAACAGTATTCGCCCGACCAGAACGATTCTTATGTGCGCGGATTTCTGGGACGAATGCTCTTTTCCGGCGACGAAGCCCTGAAGCCTGTGAACGTACTCTCCGGCGGTGAGCGCGTGCGCTGTATGCTTGCCCGCATGATGCTGTCAGGCGCGAACGTCCTAATTATGGACGAACCTACGAATCACCTTGATCTCGAATCGATCACCGCATTAAACGACGGGCTCATCGCCTTCAACGGCGTAGTGCTGTTCAACTCGCACGACCACGAATTCACCGCTTCGATAGCGAACCGCGTCATCGAGATAATCCCCGGCGGCTTGATAGACCGAAGCGGCTCTTTCGAGGATTACCTAACTGATGAGCGCGTGAAAGAACTGCGTGCCGCCGCCTACAACGGCAAAATGGAACTGCGCATCTAACGCCCCCTTTAGTTTGGCGTGTTCTTAAAAACCCATCCCCAAACTAAAGGAGAACTGTAGATATCGCGAGTTGACGTTATAGCCAAGCCCCAGCCCCACGGCCGGAATAGCCAGCTTACTCAAATAGAAAACGAGCGAGGCAGCCGCGCCGTGGTCTAGACGACCTCCGAGTATAGGTCCTTCGGAAAAGACCGCCTGATACGAAGCCGCCGCCGACAACGCGCCGGCGTTTATCTTGAAAAGATGTTTTTCCAGCCCCAAAGACAGACCAGCGTAATGGCGGGCGGAAAAATTGGCCGGCAGTATGTTTACCTGCGCCGCGTACGGCGAAGATTCGAAAAGCGGCGGGACACCCGGCTGATAAAGCAACCCGCCGCGCAGATTGACGTTGAAACCGGGCAGTAGCGGCTCCTGGTACACACCGCGCAATCCTATCTCATGGAAAGAGGGCGAGCCCAGCCCCGCCGTAAACGTATAAGACGCGGAAAGACTTTTTTCGGAAAGCAGATAACCATCCCAGCGGCTTTTACGCATGGACAACCCCGCGTTTACACCCAAAACCCGCGCCCCCGCCTCCGGCTCTTCCAGAGGCGATTCGCTGTCCCGCAGCGTCATTTGCCTATAAGAAAACCGAAGCGAGGCGTTAAGCCACTCCATAAACGGATACGAAATCCCGGCGGAAGCCCCTATGCTGTCCAGATTGAAACGGCGTATGTCCTCGTTATTCGGTCCCGCGGAGCGGTGTTCAGGCTGCGATACCGAGCCGGAAAGCGTCCAGCCGGGAAAGCCCTCTTTAGCCGAGTGCATATAGCCGGTTGTAACCATCCAGCCGTCAGCTCCGTACATAGCGCCAATGAAAAATTTGTCATTCAGACCGAAAGCGTTCGCGTCGGCGAAAAAAATCCCGCCGTTTATCTGCCCGGAACTCACAAAAAAAACCGGAACTGGAAAAATAGACCATTTTTCACGGACGTTGATCAAAAGCATTTTCCCGTTTCGGTCAGCCGCGTCTTCCAGCGTTATTGAGACAGGTTCAAGCACGCCGGTATCCAGCACGGCCGCGTAAACAGCG
>JAIRSB010000245.1 GCA_031255655.1 Spirochaetaceae bacterium
TTTGTTTTTTATGTTTCATTTTTTCTCCTTAGAAATTATTTTGATGGCTATTGTCTATGATGCTCCCTATTTAATAAAAAATTATATTGATAATGGTTACACCGATAATTTATTTTTTAGCGCACAGACACGCCGTAAACGCACGGACTTGCCGTTAAAGCTGGGAGTTTAAGCTCTTTTACATGATTTTTAATATTGCACTAAAATGATTATTTTTTATTAAAAATTATAATCGCAATTATATTATTCCTCCAGAAAATATTTATCTTAAAGCGAGTGTTCCAAAACTAATTGTTTGCCTGTTTTCCGCGCACGGTTCGGGAATCGTCTCTTTCAGTTTTGTAAGGCTAAGAAAATAACTTTTGAAATTGAAAGATAAACGGAAAGATCACCCATAAAACCGCCGCCACTATATCAGCCGCGCTTTTTTTACGGATGCTTTGGGGAACTTCTTGTTTATTTCGTGAATGCACCGCTCTAACTTCTTTTTTCTCTCATCTTCAAAGCTGAACAGTTCGTTTACTGGGCAGTAAGGCTCAAGATTCATCAGACCCGCGCCTATCAAACGAATACCGCGTCCGTATTTACGCTTCCGGCGGAACAACGAACACACACGCTCAAACAAATCGTTCATATCGCCTATAGGATAAGCCGCAGTTTCCTGTGCACTTTCCGTCGAAAAATCGTTGTAGCGTATTTTCACGGCGAACGTCCTGCTTTGCAATTGTCCGTCCAGCAGACGGCGCATCAAATCGCCGCAAATACGCATCAGTTCGGTTTCAATCATGAATTCATCGTACATATCGAATTCAAACGTGCGCTCCGCGCTGATAGAATGCGATACGCGCGCGGCGTCAAATACCGCCGACTTGCCGCGGACGGCGCGGTATAAGAAAGCACCGAAAGCCTTCCCGAAAACGGCACAGAGGGTTTGCTCCTCCAATTTGTGAATATCGGTGCAGGTTTTAAGACCGTGCAGTTTGAATAAGCCCTGCGCCTTTCCGCCTGCTCCCCATATCTTGCTTACAGGAAGAGACCGCATGAAATCTTCTTCCGCGCCGTTTTCGACGACGAAAAAACCGTCGGGCTTCGACATACCGGAAGCGATTTTCGCGACGTATCTGTTGGAGGCAGACCCTACCGAAACAGTCAACCCAGTCTGTTCGTGTACAGCCCTCTTCAATTTCCGTGCTAGAACGGAAGGCGGCCCGAACAGCCGCTCTGTTCCGGTAATATCGAGGAAAGCCTCGTCTATCGAAATTTGCCGAACATCCGGCGTGAAACGCGAGAATATACCCATAACCTCGCGGGATTTTTCTTTGTAACGTGCCATATCACCGCGCAAAAATACGGCATCCGGGCAAAGCTCATAGGCACGGGCCATAGGCATTGCAGCGTGGACGCCGTATTTTCGTGCCTCGTAAGACGCGGTAGAGACCACAGCGCGTCTGTCTTCGGGAAGCCCGCCGACAATCACGGGTTTTCCGCGATACTGTTCATTATCAAGTTGTTCAACGGAAGCGTAAAAAGCGTCTAAATCCGCGTGAATGAAGCATTTCATCTTGTCATTTTTAGTCGACGAGAGAGGCGGAGTTTTCTATTTTCTGGAGGCCTAGCAAGGTGCGGATTTCATCATCAATCAGGGTTTCTTTTTCAAGCAGAGCAGTGGCCAGACGCTCAAGTTTCGCCCTGTTTACGGCAAGAAGTTTTTCGGCGCGGGAGCAGGTTTCGTCAAGGATGCGCCGTATCGCGGTGTCGATGTGGCGGGCTGTCTCTTCCGAATAATCCTTATGGCGGGCGATTTCCTTGCCCAGGAAAATAGGCTCGTCTTTTTGTCCGTATATCACCGGCCCTAAATCGTCCGACATCCCCCATTCACAGACCATCTGCCGCGCCATTCCGGTAGCCTGCTCCAAATCTGCCTGAGTGCCCGTTGTGGTTTCGCCGAACATCAGCTTCTCCGCGGCCCAGCCGCCGTAACAAATTACGATGCGGTCAAGAAGCCACGCACGGGTATGGGCATATTTATCCTGTTCCGGCAGCGACATCGCCATACCCAGCGCTTTTCCGTGCGGAATTATAGTTACTTTGTGCAAGGGATCGGAATTTTCAAGGAAATAATGCAAAAGAGCGTGGCCTGCCTCGTGAAAAGCCGTCATTCTGCGCTCTTTTTCGGATACCGCAAGGGATTTTCGGGCCACTCCCATCAGAATTTTGTCGCGCGCCTCCTCAAAATCGGCCATTTCAACAGTTTCCTTGTCCTTGCGGGCGGCAAATAACGCCGCCTCGTTCACCAAATTGGAAATATCCGCCCCGCTCATGCCGGGAGTAGCCCGGGCTATCCGTGGAATATCCACCGCTTTGTCAAGCGAGACATTAGCGGCGTGGATTTTCAGGATAGCCTCGCGCTCGTTTATGTCGGGCATGGCGACGACAACCTGCCGGTCAAAACGTCCGGGTCTAAGCAGCGCGGGGTCGAGCACATCGGGGCGGTTTGTCGCGGCAAGAATGATTACGCCGTCTTTCGAGTCGAAGCCGTCCATTTCAACTAGCATTTGATTCAGGGTTTGCTCACGCTCGTCATGGCCGCCGCCGTAGCCCGCGCCGCGCGTCCGACCTACCGCGTCAAGCTCATCAATAAAAATGATGCAGGGGCAGGCCCGTCGTCCCTGCTCGAACAAATCGCGGACACGGCTTGCCCCCACGCCGACAAACATCTCCACAAAATCGCTGCCGGACATATGGAAGAAGGCGACACCCGCCTCTCCCGCGACAGCCCGCGC
>JAIRSB010000019.1 GCA_031255655.1 Spirochaetaceae bacterium
GCCCCTCCTCCACTGCTGTCGCACGCAAAAAAAGCCAGCGCAGTTATTAGCGCGGCTAAACCTAGGTTAAGCTTTTTCATAAACTTCTCCTTGCTCTTAAAGATTCCGCACGGCGCGAAGCGCGCCGCTTGCGGTGATTAGCAAATACATGCTGATTGTTAGTATACATTCTTTTCGTGAGTTGTCGCAAGTATCTTGAATGTCTGCTTTCAGCGTCAGTGGAAGAGTCGCTGGCTGGAGGATTGCTTCGCTTCGCTCGCAATGATGGTGGGCGCTGCGCGCCTCGCAATTAAGGGAGAGCGGGCGTCCCGCAAGGCGGGGAGCGGCGGGTGTCTCCCTTAAAATCGCAATGCCGTATTTAGAGATACGAAAGCCGCCAATAAAATTCCCAGTTTTTTGACCATGATAAACTCCTTGGAAATGTCGTTATGTCAAATCTACGGCTTTATATACAAGAAAAAACAGTGAGAAAAAGTATACTTTATGAGAGGGAAAAGGCATATTTTTGGATTTAAGCCTGTTTTATGTTCAAAAAGCGTCTATATTTTTGTTTTGCGGATTTTAGAAATGACAGTAACTATTACCTACGCATTTCATTTCCAAACCAGACGATAAACGTATAGTCGTGGAACACACAGAAACGGTAAATGTCATTTTAGGATGATTCCGGCAAGACTATAATTACTAATGCCCCCGATCCGCACGGAAGACTGGGGGCAAGTTTAAGGATTAGCGCTCTTCGCGAGCTATAGCCTCTTTGAAACCGGCGCTGCCCAGTTTTACGGCGATTGAATTGATTTCATCGGCGCGGACATTGCTTATCACAACACGATATAGCTCACCATAAGGCTCCCATTGTGGATTGAGTCCGGCCGCTGACAAACGATCAAAAACCTCAACCGCGTTCTTAGCCACCTTGAACGAACCAATTTGAAGCCGGTAATACCTGCCGCTTACAAAAGGTCCTCCGACAATCTCGGCGGTTGTATAAGTCGGATAAACACGCGGCGGGGGTTGAACAGGACCAGGCGGGATTGAAGGCGCGATGGCCGAATTCGGCATAGACGGCGTGGTCGTGGCAACGGGAGGACGCGCTATAGTCGGGACAGGCTGAAAAGACGCGACGGGCGCGTTAGCAGAGGACGCGCGGTTCTGTGAAGCGGAACTTTGAGGCGCCCGCACCGATTCCGTCTGGGGAGAGGCGGGACTCTGCCTAATAGCCGGCTGCTGTGGCGTATAAGACGGTGCGGCAGGTCTCGATGCACCCGTACCTGACGAACGTGTTTGAGGAGCTGTAGCTGGAGGCCGCGCTACAGGACTGCTGGAAGCCGGAGGCCGTGCGGCAGGTGTGGAATTAGGCTGAGAGCGAGACGTCCCTGTCGCCGCGCCTGGAGAGTTGGCCGTCCTCTGCGTCGACGTGGCTTGACTTGTCCGTGTATTTTGCCCACCCCGCGGTTGAGGCGGCGGTGTTCGCTGTGCCGTCACAGCGGGCTGACTCGCTGCCGGTACATTCTGGTTTGCTTGCGGCTGGACAGGCGCTATTTGTTGTGCAGTTACCGCAGGCTGGCTTGCCGGAATATTTTCGTTCGGCTGCGGTTGGACAGGTGCTATTTGTTGTGCCGTTGCCACAGGCTGGCTTGCCAGAGCATTTGGGTCCGGCTGCGGCTGGACGGGTGGCGATATTTGTTGTGCCGTCACAGCGGGCTGACTCGCTGCCGGGACATTTTGGTTTACCTGCGGCTGGACGGGCGGTATTTGCTGCGCTGTTACAGCAGGCTGGGTTGCCGGAGTGTTCTGGTTCGGTGGCTGTGCCTGGGCAGGTGTGTTCGCGGCATTAACATTCCGCGGCGCTAACTCTACAATGACTTGAGCCGTACCGGTTTCGAGCATGTTCAATTTTTCCGCCGCGGCTTTAGAAACATCTATAATGCGGGTCTTCACAAAGGGACCGCGGTCATTGACTCGAACAAAGACCTGTTCGCCATTCAGCGCGTTAGTAACTATGAGCAAAGTTCCGAAAGGAAGATCAGGGTGCGCGGCTGTAAATTGGTTAGGATCGAAAAGTTCACCGGAAGCTGTCGGCCTCCCCTCAAACTCTGTGCCATACCATGAAGCTATACCTTCCTGTCTATACGAGGAATCAGCGGGTGTCTGCGCAGCGCAAAAACTCGCGGCAAAAAAAAGACAGCCCATAATAAACCTGTTTTTCATATCAAAATCCTCCTAAGACGGAAGTATACACAAAAATTGTCAATGCGCAAATTACATTAAATCACAGGAGTCAAATCTTTGGAATACATTACTCAACATACTTGGGCGGGAGTTCCCGTCCCGACAAATTCCAGTGTCCGGCTTTAAGTATATAAGTACCTGCTTTATAATTGTTCATGCGGTAATAATCGGCGAACTGATAGCGAAAGCTGTCGCTTTGTACCAAAACATTTTCACCTATAGTTATATCACCAAGATTATTTCCCATAAAAGCTTGACTTCCTATGCTTCGCACAGAATCAGGTATCACAATCGAGCTTAAATTATTAGAAGCGAACGCGCCCTCTCCTATGAAGGTCGTCCCTTCCGGAATGACTACGCTGTCCAAGCCTTTATTCTTGAACGCGAATTTTCCAATGCCTCCTCCCACACTACCGGTGGGGGATACACCTCCATTTGCTAAAAGTCTTGTTGTTTCCTCCTGCGTTGTCTCTGTCGCCGCAGCCGTTTTTCTATTTTCCGTGAGCAGCGTGCTGTTCGTAATAGTTTTGCTGCTTAACACGGGGATATTAGATACACCGGTATAATCTCCGGGAACTTCTATATAGACTTGAGAGTAAATATCTTTGCCGGCGGTAGATTTTGCCGCGGCGCTTTCTTTCTCCTTAACAACCGGTGGAAAACGCGGAGCGGATGTCGCCGCAACAGGGGAGAACGAAGCCCCGCCGCCTCTCTGACTGGGCAAAGACTGCAACGTGATAACATCTTCTTTTTCTTTCGCGGTGAACGCTGGCGCGGCATCTACAACGGTAGTTTCGTTGTAACCGCCCAAAGGAGTAACTTTAACACTCGATGCCCCATATTTTTTTACTGGATCACTTTTCACGGGCGCTTCACGGGTGTCTCTCGCGCCTGGCGGTAAAACATTCGGGGTGGAAACAGGTTTGAACGTTCCATCGTAACCGGTAAGCGGATTATAGAAATTACCATGTAAATTCGCCGCTCTTTCTAGCAATTCTACGGTTAAATGCTGCGTATCAGCCGCAACGTAGTAAATTTTCGATCCGGGTGCGGCTGAGGGATTTACGGTTAAATCGGCGTTTGTAACCTTTTTTAGCATATTGCTGTCAAAAGCCGAATCCGCGATTACGCGCACCGACGTAGGTATCACTACTATGCTCAATTGATTGCCGAAAAACGCTTGATCGCCGATAATCTCAAGTCCTTGCGGAAGCGATATTTCGGTTATTCCCTTCAATCTGAAAGCCATATCGCCAATCTTGCGAACCGGAATGCCGTCAATACTCGTCGGAATAACAATCGTCTTTCCGTTTCCGTTATATCCGGTAATCACAAGGCACTTCTGACCGTCGCGTAGTTCGGTGCGAGTAACAAAAACATTATTGTTCTGCGCAATCAGCGAACCGGCAAATCCGGTAACAAGCGCGAAAAATAGCAAGCCTCTTTTAAGCATAAAATCCACCTTCATAAAATTAAAATGTCAACTGGGGTTTTCCAAACTTCAATTCCGGGTTTGTCCGGCAACACGTATATCTGCTTCGCCGCCGCCGTCCTGCGGACAGTTCGCAGGTATTTTTTTGAAAACTGCACTGTAACTGAATGATGTTCCCGAAAAACCCTTATTACCCTTTATCGGCGTTTTTCATCAAAAAATTAAACGTCATCCGTGAATCCTGCGCTGATACAGCCCTAAGTCAGGTTTTAACTGGACAATGCCTGCTCCAAATCGGCGATAAGGTCGCCCGCGTCTTCAATGCCGACGGAAAGGCGCAGTAATCTGTCGTTCACTCCGGCGGCGATGCGCATCGCTTCCGGTATCGCGCTGTGAGTTTGGACGACAGGATACGTTATAAGAGAATCCGTGCCGCCCAGACTTTCCGCGAATAATACGAGCGAAACTTTTTTTAACACGGAAGGAACGCGGGAAGCATCCTTCATATAGAAAGAAATCATGCCGCCATGACCGCGGGACTGGGAACATGACAGCTCATACTGCGGATGATCCGGGAACCCTATCCAAAAAACCTTTTCAACGGCGGGATGTTTCCGCAGCCAGCCGGCAATCTCCGCGGCGTTGCGGGAGGCTTTCTCCATTCTAAGAGCAAGCGTTTTCATGCCGCGCAGCGTAAGCCATGCATCAAACGGGGCCAACGTCGCTCCTTCGCTCATTTGCGCATCGCGCAGGCGTACTTCCGCGTCATCGTTTGAATGAACGATGAAACCTGAAAGCGTGTCATGATGCCCGGCAAGATACTTTGTCCCGCTGTGAATAACAAAGTCCGCCCCTAAATCAAGCGGGTTTTGAAACCACGGGGTTAAAAATGTATTATCGACAACAAGAAAACCGCCTTTCGCGTGAATAAAATCGGCGCACCGGCGTATATCGCTTACCTTCATCATGGGATTCGAGGGTGTTTCTATGAAAATAGCCTTCGTTTGCGGACAGTAATTCTGTTCTATCTGCCCAAAATCGCTGGTATCCGCCCATGAAAACGAAAAACCGTACTTTGAATAGTATTCGTTGAACAAGCGGTACGTGCCGCCGTAAAGGTCGGCGGAAACTATTATGTGGTCGCCGGGCTTGAACAGCTTTATTAAGGAAGAAATAGCCCCCATCCCGCTGGAAAACGCCAGAGCGTACTTCCCGTGCTCCGCGAGAGCCAGCGATTTCTCCAAAGCCGAGCGTGTGGGGTTCAACGCGCGCGAGTAGTCGTAGCCGGTCGACTCGCCTAAAGCTGGATGCCTGAACGTAGCGCTCTGATATACCGGGACGCTCACCGCCCCAGTAACAGGGTCAAAGCCGCCGCCGCCACGCACAATTATCGTTTCCGCCTTCATGTATTCTCCAAAAACAAGCTGCCGGTTAAAGTGATTGTCCCTCTAACTCAAAGCCGCGTCGAAATCTTCGATTAAATCGTCAGCGTCTTCCAATCCCGCCGAAATCCGTATCAGCGACGCCGAGATGCCAAGCCGTTCTCGCTCTAAAGGAGGGATAGCCGCGTGACTCATCTTAATAGGATAGGAAGCTATCGTCTCTACACCGCCCAAACTTACCGCCGGCGCGGCAAGTCGCGTCCTTCCCAGAAAAGATAGAGCCTGCTCATCGGTCTTTGTCTTGAATGAGAGCACCGCGCCCGGGCCTTCCGCCTGTCCGTCGTGCACGGCTTTTTGATGGGGAGCCGCCAGTCCTGGGTAATAAACCGTCGCGACGTTCTTATGTCCTGAAAGGAAATCCGCCAGCCGCGCTGCGGTTTTCTGCTGCGCCTCCAACCGCGCCTTCAGTGTCTTAATTCCGCGCAGAACAAGAAAGCAGTCCCAAGGACCGAGTGTTGCGCCCAGCCCGTTTTGGACGGCGTACACACGCTTGCCGAGTTCGGAGCTTTTTGTTACAACTATTCCGGCCAGAACATCACTGTGTCCGCCCAGAAACTTTGTGGCAGAATGCGCCACTACATCCGCGCCGAGTTCCAGCGGACGTTGCAACAACGGCGTCATGAAGGTGTTATCGACAATGGTGATTAGTCCGGCCTCTCGCGCTGCCGCGCAGGAGGCGCGTATATCCGTGATTTTCAGCAGCGGGTTGGACGGCGTTTCGATGAACAGGGCCTTTGTGGACGGGCGCAAAGCCGCCCGTATTGTGTCTGGCGTTACCTCGCTAAGCGCAGTATGTTCCAGTCCCCAGCGTTTGAAGTAGGTGTTGAGCAAGCGGTACGAGCCGCCGTAAATGTCTTCCGCCGTGATGATGTGGTCGCCTGTAGAAAATATGCCTAAGACGGCGGCTATCGCTGCTATGCCGCTGGAAAACGCGAAGCCCGCCGTGCCGCCTTCCAGCAGGGACACGGCATCTTCCAACGCCTTCCGCGTTGGATTGCCGGACCGGGCGTAATCGTAATCCAGCCTACCTGCCGGTAAAGCGGGCAAAGCCGGCAAGCCGGACGGCGCGAATTGGGGAGAGCGGTCAAATGTGGAGGTCTGATAGATGGGTGTTCCCAACGCTCCGGTAGCGGGGTCGGTATCGTGCCCGTTGTGTATTAACAATGTCCCAAACTTCATTTTGTATTGAGTTTACAGACGTGCAGCGTTTTGTCTATACTTTTGTCATACTTGCCGGAGGCGGCGCGGCGCACCGCGGCGCGTTTACTTAGGCGGTTTTGAGCCTATCAGTGTAAAGCTAAAGCTGCACTGATAGCGCATCTCCGGGTTTTCGGGGTTTTTTAGCTTTTCGGAGCCGTAGTACCCTACCGAGCCTGTGGAAAATTCTTTTTTAGGAACTTCTACGACGCTCCACTCTTTTCCGTCATTACCTCTAACGACAATTTCAAGAAACTCCGGCGCTTTGTCATCGCGTTTTGAAAATTCTGGCATAGTCCCTCCAGTTAACGTTTCAGAATAGAAGCTATTCGTTCAAGAACTTTTTTTCTGTCAAGCGGCTTAACAATATAACTTTTCGCGCCTAAAAGCAGGCATTTCTTTACCACGTCTTCTTTTCCAAGCGCGCTTACCATAATGACTTTGGCATTCTTATCAAACTCGACTATCTTTTCAAGCGCCGAAACCCCGTCCATAACCGGCATGGTTATATCCATTGTAACCAAATCAATATTCGGGTGCAGGGCCTTGTATTTTTCCAAACCCTGCGAGCCGTCGCTGGCTGTATCTGCCACTTCATAGCCTTCGGAATTAAGTATCTGCCCAAGCTGTTTGGCAATAAACATTGAATCATCAACTATAAGTACGCGATAAGCCCCCGACCCGTCGGGCTTTAACCCTTCGGGAACCTTTGCGTCGACCGGTAAATCACTTTTTACTACCATCCTATTACGCTCCTCACCATGCGTTAAAAACTATTTATCTTGTCCCGAAACACAAACCGGCGGAACAAGCTTTGGGAAAAACTGTTCAATAGTCCGGTTTTTCAGTAAAATCTATGGGTACGCTGTAAAAACACGACATTCTGCCGTTTGGCGCGTCAACGAACCCCCTCGGCCGCGTCAAGCTCGATCGATGTATTGCCTGTAAACTTGCGCTGGTTCGCCTCAACAAAATCCATGCAAGCAAAACTCGCCGCGCTGAAGTTCCAGAATAGCATCTATGAAATTAGCGCCGTTTGGAAACTCAAGTACCGGATAAATTGCGTTAAAAACGCGATTTAAGGCTTTAGGCCGGAAACCATAAGACTTGTAGGTTCCGACACCGGAAACAGACAAACAGACCGCCCATTAAACAAATCTAGCACCGTTAAAGTAACATCTTTATATGAATTTATCGGCAAAATTGTATTCTAGTCAATAGAGTATTCATGTTCAGCGCAGCAGAGCGCGAATCCGCTTTCGACACTGGTAGCATTTGTGCGCGCTATTGTCCGGCGGTATCCGCCCGTGACATCAGCTTGAGCTTGGCGCGTTTCTGTACACATGGACTTCTTGTCAACTCAGCCTTGTTCCTGATAGACTGGAAGCTGTAAATGC
>JAIRSB010000050.1 GCA_031255655.1 Spirochaetaceae bacterium
AAAACTATGGAAACACCCAACATCGGCTACGCCGCAGCCGCCACCACCAGCGCCGCCGCCGCGCCACTCGACATGGACAGCTTCGAGAAAATCAAAGCCGCCGTCAGACTGTCCCCGCCTGACGGCGGGGACAGCAGCCACAGCATGGCGGAAGCAATCCACGCCTTCATGAACTTCACACGGAACAAATCCTGCGGAAAGTGCATACCCTGCCGCGAGGGAACAAAGCGAATGCTCGCCATCCTCAAGCGAATTGAAGACAGAGAAAGCAGCAAACAAGACATCGAACTACTGCTGGAGCTGACAGAAAGCATCACGAACACCGCCCCCTGCGGAATCGGGAAACGCCGGAACCTAGTAATAGACCCCAAAATCTGCATTGGCTGTACAAAGTGCGCCCGAAGCTGCCCCGTTCAGGCAATTTCCGGCGAAAAGAAACAGCCCCACGAGCTAGAGAAAAGCAAATGCATCAAATGTATGACCTGCATCGACGCCTGTCCGGTAGGCGCGATTTACGCGCTAGATAAGGACGGCGTGCCGAGCCGGTGGCATAATTTAGGAGTATGAGCATGGATTACATGATGATTGACGGTATTCCTGTTCCGATAGAGGGCGAAAAAAACGTATTGGAGCTGATACGGAAGGCGGGAATCGAGATGCCGACATTCTGCTATTACAGCGAGCTTTCCGTGTACGGCGCGTGCCGTATGTGCGTTGTTGAGACCGGACATGACAACTTTAGGGCGTCGTGCTCCATCCCCCCGAAGGCAGGTATGGCGATCAAGACAAACACAAGGCGTCTCAGGAAATACCGCGCGCTGATACTGGAGTTGCTGCTGTCAAACCACTGTCGCGACTGCACTAGCTGCCCGAAAAACAAGAAATGCCGCCTGCAAGACCTGTCCCTCCGCTTCAAAGTGAAAACAGGCCGCTTTCCCAATACGGCGGCGGAAAACCGTGTCGACAATTCTTCGCTCTGCATAACCCGCAACGCTAACAAATGCATACTTTGCGGCGATTGTGTGCGGGTCTGCGACGAGATACAGGGTGTAGGCGCGATTGACTTTGCGGGGCGCGGCTCCGGCAGGCATGTGGGCGCATCGTTCGATATACCTATCGCCGAGTCTGCCTGCGTCGGCTGCGGGCAGTGCGCCGCTGTCTGTCCGACAGCGGCAATCACGGTGCGGGACGACACGGAGGCTGTATGGCGGGCGCTTGACGATGACGCGGTGTGGACGAGTGTGCAAGTCGCACCGGCTTTACGCGCCGCTGTTGTCAAAGAGTTCGGGATGCACGAGGACTCCAACACGATAGGGCGCATTTTTGCCGCTCTCCGCAGGCTGGGTTTTAACCGCGTGTACGACACGGCAACCGGAGCCGACCTTACGGTAATCGAAGAGGGTACGGAACTGCTGGCGCGGCTCGATGATGGGAAGGAACATCGCTTTCCCCTCTTTTCTTCGTGTTGTCCGGCATGGGTGCAGTTTGCTGAAAAGGAATATCCTGAGCTTCTGGGGGATGTTTCAAGCTGCAAAAGCCCTATGCAGATGTTCGCCTCCGTGATACGCGAAACGGAAAATCCCGTCGGCTCCGGCGGGATTGACAGGCATTTCCATGTTGCCGTGATGCCCTGCACGGCAAAGAAGTTCGAGGCCGCGCGGACTGAGTTCGCAAGCGGCGGACAGCCTGCTGTCGATTGTGTGATTAGCACGGAAGAGTTGATACAGATGATACGCGAGGCGGGTATCGTGTTTAACGAGCTTATCCCCGAAATGCCGGATGGTCCTTTCGGAGAGGCAAGCGGCGGCGGGATAATATTCGGTGTGTCAGGCGGTGTAACGGAGGCGGTTTTGCGTTACATCACGGAGGACAAATCGCCGGCCTCTTTCATGCAGATTGCCTACACCGGAGCGCGGGGCAGCGGTGGGATAAAAGAGGCGAGCGCGGCGGCGGCGGGGCGGAAGCTCCGCATAGCCGTAGTCAGCGGTCTGCAAAACGCCCGCGAGATTATCCGGCGCGTCAAATCGGGTGAACATTTTGATTTCGTCGAGGTGATGGGCTGTCGGGGCGGATGCGTAAACGGGAGCGGCCAGCCCTTCGCGGAAAAAGCGGACAAAGACAAACGCACCCAAAATCTTTATACCCGCGACAAGCTTGCACCATTCCCAAGTTCGGAGCGCAATCCGTCCGTACGGGTTTTGTACGAAAGCGGAATTCTGAAAGAACGCGCCCGCGAGCTGCTTCACGTCCGCTGCGTGAATGGCTAAGAGGGTGGCCATGAATGTCGTTATCATTGGCGGGAGGGCGCGGATGGAGCGCAGGTACATGGATATTTGCCGGGAATACGGTTGCAAGGCAAAGATTTACACGCAGCCTAAAGGCAATCTGGGGTGTCTGATAGGGATGCCTGATTTGATTGTACTGTTTATGAACCCTGTGGCGCACGAGATGGCGCTCATCGTAAAGAAAAAAGCGGCGGCTAAGGGCATTCCGTTGGCGCAGTCATCGTGCGCTAGTTGCAATTCTCTGCGAAACATTCTTGAAAAAGTGTTTGGATAACAGATAAAGGGGCAAGATGGCCGAACATCCGATTTACATCATCGAATCAGAATGCCGCGGGTGCTGCAAATGCGTTGAGTGCTGTCCGGTCAAGGCGGTGAAGGTGTGGAACGGGCGTGTCAGTGTTAGTTCCACGATGTGTATACTTTGCGGAACTTGCTTGCGCGTCTGTCCTGCCTCAGCGCGAAAGACGCGGGACGACACGAAAGTGGTAAAAAAATTGCTGCGTCAAAAAAAGAAAACCTTCGTGTCGCTCGCTCCGTCTTTTGCCTCGGAATTTTCAGATTGTACGCCGGGTCAGTTGACGGCGGCGTTGAAACGAATGGGCTTCTTCGCCGTCTCCGAGACAGCTTTGGGTGCTGATTATGTTTCCGCTGGTATCGCCGCCGCCCTGAAAAAAGTGCCCTCCGGCGGGTTTCACGCCCGTTCGTCGGAGCGAAAAGGCCAATTGGTATACGCGGCTGACAGCGGAGCCGTGGGCGGACAAAAACTTTTCCTGTCATCAGCTTGTCCTGCTGTTGTACTGTATCTGAAGCGCTACGCCGCCGCGTTTGTTCCATACTTGAATGACCGCGCCTCGCCGCTGCTCGCCCACGCCCAGTTTTTGCGGTCTTTGTACGGCGAGCGAATCAACATCGTGTTCATCGGTCCCTGCATAGCGAAAAAACGCGAGGCTGACCAGTTCAGAGAAATAAGCGCGGCCATAACGTTTGACGAACTGCGCCGCTGGTTCCGCGATGAGGATATAGACCCGCTTGCTATGAGCGAAACGCGGGATGATGAGTTTATTCCCTGCCGTGCCGCTAAAGGCGCGTTTTACCCCATTGACGGTGGAATGATAGTCTCGATGCGCAAGTACAAGGGCTTTTCGAAAACGGTGAACATGGTCATATCGGGCATAAACGTGATAATGGAGATGCTGAACGCAGAGGCGCGGATAGACAGTCTCGAATCGCCGTTGTTTCTGGAATTGCTTGCCTGCCAGGGCGGCTGCGTGAATGGTCCCTGCGTCACGCGGGATGCTTCAGCGATAAGCCGCCGCGCCCGCTTGCTCCGTTACGCCGAATCCGCGAGTGATGCACTTGATATGGAGATGAGCTCCCGTCCCTTATCGCTCAACGGGGAGCTTACCGCCGCGGTGATAAGGCGCGTCTGCCATACTCCAGATGAAATCCGTGCGGTGCTCAAACAGACGGGGAAGTACGGCGTAGGCGATGAGATTAACTGTTCTAAATGCGGTTACAAAAGCTGCCGTGATTTCGCAGCGGCCATGCTGGAGAAGCGGGCGGAAAAGGCGATGTGCGCTCTGTACACGCGCCATCTGGCGCGGAGGAAAGCTAATGGTCTTATGAACGCTATGCCGGGCGGAGTGGTAATTGTCGAAAAAAATATGCGCGTAATCGAGTGCAACAAAAATTTCGCCAGTTTGATGGGCAGCGAAATTGAGGAATTGTACAAAATCACCGCGCGGCTGGCGGGTTTCAACTTGAACAAGATACCGGAAATAGCGCTTCACTTTGAGGAGGTGTTTTCAGCGGAAGCTGACGGCAGTTTCGATTATGATATCCGTGTCAATATTCCAAATCCCCCGTCATCTCGAATCCTTCATTTGAATGTATTCGTGATAGAGAAAGGCGAGACAGCCGCCGGAGTTTTTACGGATGTAACTGTCCCGCGAATACGATGGGATAGAACTATCTCAAAAGCCAAAACCGTCATCGAAAAAAATGTCAGAACAGCGCAAAAAATCGCGTTCTTGCTTGGTGAAAACGTGGCGGAAACGGAGACGCTTCTCAATTCAATGATAGCGTCCCGCAATACCGGAATGAGGAAAAAATGATGTACGCCGAAAACCGGAACTTTAGCCCTTCGGATATGCGCAAAAATATTTTTATCGAAGTCGATTATTTTCTGGAACGAAAAGCGGGCCAAAGCGCGGACGGCAGCGTGTTTTTATCGAAAAAAAACGCCGCCGGCAGCAGAATAGTCGCCGCGCTTTCGAATGGGATTACCGGCGGTGTCAAAGCCGACATCATGGCAAATCTTACGGCGGCTATGCTGATAGAATTCGTGCTGAAAGACATTCCGCCGCTTTACGCCGCCGAGCTCATCATTAGCAACTTGCCGGCCTGCTGTAAACGTGATTTAAACCGCGCCGCGTTCACGCTGGTCGACATCCGGCATGATTTAACTGTTCATTTCATTGAGTATGACAGCCCGCCTGTCGTCATAGTGCGGGAAAACCGCCTTATCGAACCTGAAAAAATTAAAATCCCTATAGAACGAAAAAGCAAGAAAACCGTCCTGAGGGATGAGGCTCTGTTTTATTCGACATATGCCGCCCGTCCGGACGACAGAATAGTGTTCTTTTCTAACGGAGTAACAGGAGCACGGGAATACGCGTTAACCGGAATAGAAAGCCGCCCTCTGATAAGCGCCCGCGAGCTGGCGCAAAGCGTTGTCGGCGCGGCGCGGTTTTTAGACAGCAGCAAGATACGCGGCGGTATGAGCTGCGGTGTTGTCTATTTCCGCAAGCCGCGCGATCTTTTGGTGATTACAGGCCCGCCGTTTCATAGGAAGGACGACCGCGAAATGGCGCGTGTATTTGAACAGTTTGCCGGACAAAAAGTTATTTTGGGTGGAACTACCGCGAAAATCATCGCCCGCGAACTAGGCAAAACGATAAGAGAGCCGCTTGATTTCTCCGAGAGCCCCGCAATATCGCTGATGGATGGAGCCGGCCTCGTGTGTGAAGGCATACTCACGCTGGAAGCGGCGGCAGCCGGCCTTGCCGGAAGCTCCGCAGTGGGGCAAAACCCGTATCCAAGCGACAGCTTTTCGCTCGCCGTCTCGCGCTTCACCGGATACCTGCTGAACAGCGACCGCGTTACGTTCATAGTCGGCACCAAAATCAACGAAGCGCACCACGAACCCTCAATGCCTGTGGAAATCGAAAGCCGCCGTTCAGTCATAAAGCGTGTCTCCGCCCTGCTCGAAGAAAAATACATGAAACAAACGATAATTCGATACATGTAACCGCGCAGCCGGCGCAGCAATTCTCATTTTCATTCCAAGTCATCTTCTGCACCGATAAAGACCATGAAATCCCGCCATGTTTCATGAAGGACATAGCGCAGGGCGGCTTGCATCTCGTAGAAAAACATATCACGCCGTCCCGCGTACTTCCGCGCCTCCCTGAAATCCTTGTCTCCC
>JAIRSB010000186.1 GCA_031255655.1 Spirochaetaceae bacterium
TCTTACGATTATTAATATCCCCCTGTTTTACGTCTAATCGTATTACCGCTCGGATGCTCGTCATCAAAAAACATTTCAATTTCGCCGTCAATGTTTCCAAAACCTTTTTTAGTGGGGAAAATTTTACCGCCGTTCAGTTCCGCCATCTTTTTTAAAAGCTCGAATGTCGTGTCCGCGGGCTCGAACGCATAGGTAAACGCCCCTCGCGCCGCCGAGTGCGCCGCGAAATCCCCGTTATACGATCTGGCGCCAATCGCCATATCGTCAGTTGCTTTTTTAACAACAATGGACTTGTTCGACAACATGGTCGCTTGTCTCTCAAATCATTTTTAGTGGTCGTCGTTTAGAGCCCGACGTTTCTAAACAACTCCAATCAAGCAGCAATTGCAGGCAGGCCGGCAAACTGCCGAAAATAAAATAGTTATATGCCTCGGTTAAAAAGATTTGGGATTCTCGTATTTTTTATATTCATATACTCGCGTTTTGGCGGTGCGTTTGAGATTTTGCCGCGGATAGACGGCGAAATTTACGCAATCGCCTACAGTCCCGCCGCTTCTTACGCGGTTTCGGGCGGAACGGACAAAACAGTAAAAATATGGGACACGAAAAGCGGACGGCTCGTGAAAATACTGCATGGGCATGAAAGTATCGTAAGCTCTGTCGCGTATAGTCCGGACGGACGGCAAATTGTGTCGGCTTCGGGCGGTGGCGAACTTAAAATTTGGGACACGATAACTGGTAAGGAAACGATTGCGTTAAATGGGCAAGGCGGATGGATATGGCAGGCTCGTTTCAGTCCAGACGGGAAGCGCGTTGTCTCGGCCTCCGCCGATAAATCCTTTATGGTATGGGACGCTCAAAGCGGCAAAACTCTGCTTGTTGTCCCCGCTCACGAAAGCGCCGTGCGCTGCGTGTCTTACAGTCCAGACGGAAAATATATCGTTTCGGCCTCGTCGGACGGCGAAATAAAGCTGTGGGATGGGGAGACGGGCGGGGAATTGCGTCGTTTTGACGGCGTTTCCGGCGCAGTTTGGGTGTTGGCTTACAGCGCGGACGGCAATTTCATCGTGTCGGGCGCGGATGACGGCATTCTTAGCGTATGGGATGTGGAAACCGGGGCTTTGATTCACAGTCAACAGACGGGCGGCGGGGCTGTATACGCGCTTGCTTATAGTCCGAATGGAGAATGGATAGCGTCTGGTACGGCGGACGCACTTGTAAGGGTATGGGATACTCAGTCGTTTGCTCTTTCCACCTCGCTTTCCGGGCACGGTGCGGTCGTAAGCGGGTTGGACTTTAGTCCGGACGGGCGGCAGCTGCTGTCCGGCTCTTTCGATTCTTTTTTGAAAATCTGGAGGTTGAGCGACTGGTCGGAGAGGCTTAGTTTCGGCGGCATAAATTTGGGTGTAAGAAGCGCCGCGTGGAGTCCGTTAGGCGGTCGCTTTGTTTCAGGAGGAGAGGGCGGTCTTATTACTGTCTGGGACGCTGAGAAAAGGCGGCAGATTTTGACGTTGAGCGGTCATTCCGCCGCCGTCACGCAACTCGCGTACAGTAATGACGGGGCGACGATTGCATCCGCGTCCGTGGACGCGACTGTAAGGTTGTGGGACGCACGGACCGGGCGTGAAACGCGGATTTTGCGTGGGCATACGGGAAGCGTGAATGCGGTTGTTTTTAGTCCCGACGCGAAACGCGCGGTCTCCGCCTCCAGCGACGAAACGTTGAAAATTTGGGATGTCGAGTCAGGGAAAACGCTGTTTTCGTTGACAGGCGGGGGCGCGTTGAATTGCGCCGCCTACAGTCCAGACGGGCGCTTTGTGGTCTCAGGCGATTCCGGCGGTTCCGTAACGGTTTGGGATGCGCGGGCGAAGCGTTCGCCTCTGTTTACGGTGCGCGTTCATCGCGGACCTGTGAATTCCGTGGCCTACAGCAGGGATGGACGGCTTATTATCTCCGCTTCTGGCGACGAGACTGCGAAGATTCTGGAAGCGGACATGGGAAAAGAGCTTTTGACATTCGGCGGGCATATTAACGGCGTACTGTCCGCGGCGTTCAGTCCTGACGGGAAGCGTGCGCTTTCGGGTGACGAAAATTATGTTGTCAAGGAATGGGACGCTAAAACGGGACGGGAAATTAGGACGTTGGGCGTTTTCCCAGGTGATGTTTACACGGTGAGTTATAGTCCAGAAGGTGGTCGTATGCTTGCTGGTTCCGGCGGTGGTATTATCAGGCTTTGGACGGCAGACGGACGAGAGGAGGCGATGTTCAGCCGTTACGCGGACGGAGAATGGGTCTGCGTGAGTCCAGCCGGGTTTTATAATTCTTCTCCGGCAGGCGCGGAGAATATTATGGTGCGAATAAGTGGAGAGGAGGGGGAGCGTTTGTATAACTTGGAGCGTTTCCGCTCTTCTTTGTACCGCGGAGTGGAGGGATGGGGGGATCCCGGCGGCGGTCTTCCGTATGAGGGTTTTCTTGCCGGGAAGTCCATTTTTTCGCCGCCTGAGCTTGCTATCAGCGGTTCGTGGGAGTGGGGTAGTATTGTTGAGCGTTCTGCGCAGCTTGAGTTTTCTGTTTCGCACAAAAATGTACCTATAGACAGTGTTCGGGTTTTGCTCAACGGCAGGTTGATAGCGTCAAATGATAACAGCGCGTTTTCATCAAGTCGTCAGTTGAGTAAGTCGGCACGGGAGATAGCGATAGATAATGGGGCGCGTTCACGTGTTTATAATTTTCCGGTTACGCTTAACGCCGGCGGAAATCTTATTGAGGCGTATGCCTCGAATCGTTATTCGGAAAGCAGGGACAGTGTTGAATTTGTTTTAGCTGACGCTCCGTCAAAGGAGAGGCGGCAGCTTCCTGATCTTTGGGTGTTTTCTATAGGTGTGGGGACTTACCTATCGCCGTCTATTCCGAATCTTGCGCGGGCGCATTTTGACGCCGGTGATGTTATGAATGTGTTTAGGCGGCAGCAGGGTAAATTGTACAGACGGGTGAACAGCGTTCTTGTTTCTGACGGCGCGTCTGTCCTGCCGACGTGGAAGAATATCAACGCTCGTTTGAATTATTTTAAGCAGATGTCGCCGCAGGATACGGCTGTCTTTTTTATAGCGGGGCGGGGCTTTACCGGAGCGGACGGGGAGTTTTATTTTCTGCCGAGGGACGCGGTTTATAAAGAAGGTGGGGATGTGGATTTGTCAAAGGCGATTTCTCAATCGAAGCTTTTTTCCATGCTTGATTTGCCTTGTCAAAAGATAATTTTGCTGGATTTATATAGTGTTGACGAGCTTGAAGGCGGCGGCGGGCTTCCGCCTGTCGATTATAATGGTCTTGTGCGTAGTTTGCAGCGCGGCAGCGCCGTTGTTATTTCGTCCCGCGGCGGTATCGAAAATACGCAGGTTATGGCTAAGGACGGGCGCGGGGTCTTCGCGCACGCTCTTACGCGGGGATTGGGCGGCGAGGCGGACTTGATAAAAGATAATTTTATCGGTATTGATGAACTTGCGAAATATTTGTCCGGCGTAATCCCAAAACTAACTTCTAGTATGCAGCATCCTATAACAAGTGTTCCCAACAGCTTCCTGTTCTTTAAAGCAGCCCGTCTGCGATAGTCTTCTATAAACCTTACACAAAAAGACGTTTTTATATACCATTAATTTATGTTGCTGCGTTCATTATGCGCGTTAGACAGCGGCGCGAAGAATTCGCTTGAAACGATAATACAGCTGATAGAACGGCGAAACCAAGAAGCCGTTGTCGATGTCAAAACTGTTCCGCTGGACAGTCTTGACGGCTGGGCGATTGACGAAAACGGCTCTTTGGTACATTCCAGCGGAAAATTCTTTTCGATAGAAGGAATAGAAGTAAAAACCGATTACGGCGGCGAGCGGGAGTGGGGGCAGCCGGTAATTAATCAGCCGGAAGTCGGCTATTTAGGACTAATAGCGAAAGAATTTAACGGCGTTTTACATTTTCTTATGCAGATGAAAATTGAGCCCGGAAACATAAGCCGCGCACAGTTCTCGCCAACATTACAGGCGACAAAAAGCAACTTCCGGCAGGCGCACCGCGGCAGAAAGCCGTTCTATCTTGAAGAGTTTGAGAACGCCGCGCCACGCCGTATACTCGTTGATCAACTGCAATCCGAACACGGCTCGCGCTTTCTGCGCAAACGTAACAGAAATATAATCATCATAATTGACGGTGATATTGAAGCACGCGAGGATTTTTGCTGGATAACAGCGGGGCAGATGAAAGCCCTTATGCAGATGAATAACAAGGTGAACAGCCCGGCGCGCTCTGTTTTTTCGCTACTGAATATGGGCGCGTTTGCCTCGCCGTTCGACGACACAGGAGCGCTTTCTGATTTTGGACGAGCGCTGCTGCTGTCGGCGACCACAAATCACAGCCTGCACACGATGGAACACCTTTTATCATGGCTTACAGACATAAAATCACGATACGATATGGTTGTCCGCCCTTTCCCGCTGAATAAAATGCGCCGGTGGCGCATGCGGGACGGGGAAATAGTTCATGAAGATGACAAATATTTTAAGGTGATAGGCATAAACGTTTCTATCGCGGGGCGTGAAGTCAGCTCATGGAGTCAGCCCGTAATAACGCCTGTGCAGAAATATTTGTGCGCGTTCATAATGAAAGAAATAAACAGTTTTTTACATTTTCGAGTACAGGCAAAACTTGAATGCGGCAATTACGATGTCGTGGAACTCGCCCCCTCTATTCAATGCCTCACCGGAAAAGACGGCAAACCGGACGGCCCTGTTCCATTCTTTGATTATGCCGCCGGTGCGAAACCGGAATGTGTGCTGCATGATACAGTACAGTCGGAGGAAGGCGGCAGATTTTATCATGACCAGAACCGTTATATGTTGATAATGGCGGACGGGGGACTGCCCGGCGAACTGCCTGAAGGTTTCGTGTGGATGACGCTGAAACAAATATACGGCTTTTTGCGTTTTAATAATTTCGTCAACGCGCAGGCGCGGAACCTTCTTGCTGCACTGCCTTATGTTTGAGTCTAAATTGCC
>JAIRSB010000189.1 GCA_031255655.1 Spirochaetaceae bacterium
AATTCTCATTTTAGAAAAATAATACCTTAAAACAACAAAATATAGACGAAATATGTATAATATAGTAGACAATACTCAAGATAAAATCGATTATATCGTTATTTTCGGGCTTTCTTCATGTGAAAAATTTCTAAAATGAGAATTGCTGGCTGCGTTACGAAAAATGTCGCCGAAAAAAGCCCATGCCTCAATGGGAGACAAGCAACCGCGTTGTCGAATAAGTCCAGTGTTCGACTGCTGGGTGTCCTTGGGATTGTGCCTGAAACTGGAACGGAAAAGCGCTTGAAAATCCCCGCCGCGCCGTCCACGGCGGGGACGCGCCTGCCCGCTTATGAGCGATTGTTCGCTTGCACCGGACGAGCCGCCGCCCGTTGTAGTGGTTTCATCAACGACCGCAGTCATCTACGAAATCTTTGAAACACTCTTGACAAAACGCCGGCGAATATTATAATAAAAAGGATGAAAATTGCGGATAAAAAACCCGGACAATTGACCAGACGCGGCAAAGCCGCGTCTGGCGCACGCGCCATACGCTGTGAAATAAGCTGGTGGGACGATTCGTCTGGCGGCGTCTTTTTAGCAATTTTATCCCCCCCCCCCCCATGCTTTAAGCGGGACAAATCTAGCACTTTTTTCTTTCAACGACATTTACAGAATCTCTTCAAAAAGTTGGACGTCGGTTTCGCTGCTGTTGGACGGACGAACCTATTCAACACTGGCAACAGACAGAAAAAGATGCTGTTCTGCTCAAATTTGTAACGAAGCGGACAAGGAGGGCTGCAAAAAGGAAGGGCAGGAATGGAACATAAGTTTCATGCCTTTTTTATATTTTCATGGCGGTAAGTCCGCTTTTAAGGAGGGTTTTCAAATGAAGAAAACCAAATTTTTATTTGGAATGTTCATCGCGGTGATGACATTCGGTTGGGCGTTTACGGCCTGCGAACACGGAACAGGCGGAGGCAGTAGTGGCGGCGGCGGCGACTTGGCTATTGTTGGAAAGTGGTATGCCACACAAAGCGCAGCCGATTCTGAAGATGAAAGCCTATTAGCTTTTGAGTTTACTTCAGACGGTAAGATGCTACTTGGGAGCAGAGATGAGGGAGCGACTTATACAATTTCAGGTAATAATATCACCATAAGAGAACGGAATATAGAGACAAGAACAGTAACCTGTGGTATCAAGGGAACAGCCCTCACTCTTATGTTTGATGGCGCTCAGGTGTTTACGTACTACAAAAAGTCTTAACGCCCTTATAACACTCCGTTAAAATCAATTGCCCTTTCTATGTTTTCAACATAGAAAGGGCGCTTTGTTAAAGAATGCCGCCCGCCGAGGGTTTGCGCGGGGTTATTTTGCCTTTTCGAGCGCTTGGGAAAGCGCCGCGTCTACCGCCTCGACGAACTGGTTGTACGCTATCGTAGCTCCGCTTACCGCGTCTACCGAGTTCAGGTCTCCGGTTTCGCTGAGAGTTTGGGCGTACTGGGACATGGCGCGGACAGCGAGTTGGGCTTTGTTATAAAAATCTTGGTTGGAAATCTCGCCGTTCACTTTGCCGTAATCCTCGCCCTTTACCGTGCCGTCTTTTTGCAGCGTCGTGAATTGGCAGCCGGCTATGCGCCCGTCTTTGATGGTTATGACAGCCTCGCCCCACGCGCCCCTGTCGTCGGTTCCGCTTTTTCCGGTATAAACGCCGTCTTCGTACACGTGTTTTCCGCAGGAAACTGGAAAAAGCAAAAACGCGGAAATGATTAAAAGGCAGGCGGGGTATAATTTTCGTTCATTCATAATGAAGCCTCCGTGATGTGCTTACGCTGCTGCGCCGTTTCTCTTTTGAGAATACGTGCTATTCGTCCGTGTTCCAGAACGACTGTGCGTTCGGCGTCTTCCGCCACTTCGGGGTCGTGGGTTACAACTATGATTGTGCTCCCCTCCGCGTGCAGTTTTTTGAATATGTCGATGACGATTTGCTCGTTCGCCTCGTCAAGGTTGCCCGTCGGCTCATCGGCAAGTATCAGCATGGGATAGTTTATCAAGGCGCGGGCTATGCAGACGCGCTGCTGCTCGCCGCCGGAAAGCTGCCCCGGCAGATGGCGGGCACGTCCCGCGAGTCCCACACGGTCGAGTGCCTCCAGCGCTTCTTTTTCGTCCGGTATGCTGTGGTAATACTGCGCCACCATCACGTTTTCCAGCGCAGTCAGGTAGTTTACAAGGTGGAATTGCTGAAAAATCAACCCGATTTTATCGCGCCGTATCATCGTTAGTCCGCGCGAGTTTTCGCGCGAAATATCGACGCCGTCCAGAATAACTTCTCCTTCGCTGGGCCTGTCCATGCATCCTACGATGTTCATCATCGTGGTTTTTCCGGAGCCGGACGGCCCCATGATGGCAAGCCATTCTCCCTGTTTCACCACCAGATTGATGTCTTGCAGGGCTTTCAGTGTTCCGTATGTTTTTGAAACGTTGCGCAGTTCCAGTAAATTCATAAAATCACTCCTTAGTGGACTGTTCGACAACCCGATTGGTTGTCGAACAAGTCAAATGTTTTCGCGGCTAAAAACGTTTTTTCTTTCTACCCGCGTTTTCCAACATCCCCCTCATCCCCATAGCGATTACTCTCCGCGCAGGACGACGGCGGGGTCGACGGCAGCCGCACTCCGCACCGGAATTATGCAGGCGGCGCAGGTGATTATCACGGAGGCCAGCATTGTAAGCGGCAGCAGCTGCGGCAGAAAGGTTACCGGACGGCTGAACACGCTCAAGGCTACGCCTTGAGCAAACACAAAGCCGAATAGCGCTCCCAAAAGTCCACCGAGAGCTCCGATGAGGCTTACTTCTCCTAGGAATTCTGCCGCAAGGCTATTGTTGTCCGCGCCCAGAGCCTTGCGCAGACCGATTTCCCGCCGTCTTTCGGCGGCTGCCGCCATCATTGTTGTGGCTACACAAATCATTATCAGGAGCAGGACTATCACAGTTACCAGATAAACAAGAGAGCGCAGTTTGCTGAGTACCGCCCCCTCCGATTCGGTGAGGCGTTTAACTAGGCGGGGGCTTACATCGGGAACTTCCGCGCTTATCGTTTGCGCGAGTGCCGCGAGCGTTTCGGCAGGCGCTGAGATGCTGCATTCTACAACGTCGATTTTGCCGCTGTCTTCCAGCATATCCTCCAAATCCTCCAGCGACATGAATATAAAGGCTTCCTCTTTACCGCCAGACTGCATAACGCCGGAAACTTTGAAGTCGCGGCTGAAGGTTTCGCCTGCCGGATTGTTTCCGGTAATCGTAAACTCGCTGCCGGGAGCTAGGCGTATGGTGTCCGCTACCGCCTGCCCAATTAAGGCTTCGCGCGGGGCTTCCGGCCAGTGTCCCGAAACGAACCAGTAGGGGCTGGTTTTCCGCGCTCCGTCTAGGCTGGTTCCCGCCGCCATGAACGGCTGTTCGTTGATTTTTACCATGCGGTACCGGTAGGGCGCGCTCCCTATCAGTTCCGCCGCCGGTACGCGGCGCAGAGCGGCCTCCATGGAGGCGGGGCTTATGAACGCGGAGTTTCCTTCGGGTATTATCACGAAATTTGTTCCGTAAGATCGGAATTCCTGTCCCATTTGGCGCGGAATATCGTAATAAATCGTAAGCAGTCCCGAAAGTATGCTTGCGCCTACGGCTACCGCTAAAAGAGCCACTATCATTCTTGAACGCCGGCGCAGCAGGGCGCTTACCACCGTTTTGACGTAAAAGCGCTGTTTAATCAGTTTTTTCCCGTTGTTCCCGCGTTCGGCGGGTTTTCGCTCACCTGCCATGCAGAACCTCCGCCGGACGAAGTGACAAAAGCAGGCGTATTGAAGGCACGCTGCCCGCCATCGTTACCAGAAATACCAGTGCCGCCACCAGCGGGATGACCATGGGTTTTATGTCTATCGCGGAGCCGAAGACCGAATGTCCTATGATTTGGGCAAAGCCCAGCCCCGCGAAGTAACCCGCCGTCCCGCCGGCAATTCCGGTAATCAGGATTTCTGCCAGCACAAGCAATGTTACAGCCGAATCGCGCGCGCCTACCGCTTTGAGCAGGCCGATTTCGGCGGAACGTTCCATTACGCTGGCGGTTACAAGGTTTGAGATGCCGAGAGCGGAACCGGCAAGGCTTAAGATGGTAATCAGCAGCATGAGAAGCCGCGTTTTTTCCAGTATCGCGCCTTCTGATTCCGCTACCTGCCGCACGGGTTTGGAGACCGCATCCGTTATCACTTCATCAATCTGATAGCATATCGCGCTGACGTACGCGGTACAGTACCAAGTTTCCCACTCTTTTATGGACAGTGTTTTCGGGTCCTGCGCCGCCCTGCGGGAAAGTTCGTTATCCGGCGTTGTAAGCGCACTGACTTCGACGCGGCTTACCAGTCCGGCTTTGTCCGCCAAATTCTGCGCGCCGGCCAGCGGCAGGTAAAAGTAATCGTCATCGTCCCCGCCCGCGCTGAATATGCCTTCCACTTTGAATTTGACGGGGGAAAGGGAATTTTTTGTCTGAAAAAAGACTTCATCCCCTAGTTTCAGCCCGTATCTGCGCGCCGCTGCCTCGCCTGCCATGACCGCTCCGGTATCGTCGTCGTTAAGCCAGCGCCCACGCACGTCCCACCAGCTTTTGAGGTTTCGCATCCCCGTATCCAGCGATTCGCCTGTCGGCAGTTCCAAATGATGGTTGAACCACGCGCCCGCCAGCTTGACTTCGGGGCTGTCTTCGACTCCGGGGAGGATGAGCGCGGCGCGGGCATTCAGGTATGGGGTGAAATCCACGATGTTGAAGGCCCAAAATATGGTTTTGATATTCCCTAGTTCAGCCTCGTTTAGGTATTTGTCCGACACGCCGGAGCCTTCGTTCACCCCGTAAAGGTCGTCCAACAGCGAGGCTCCGCGTGGAAGCACGTTGATATTCGCGCCGTAAGCCTTTAGCTCCTGATTCACTTTGTCGCCCGCGTCCAGCATTACGTTCAGCATCGCGGTAGCCAGAGACGCGCCAAGTGCGATGGTGAAGGCTACCATCAGCATCTTGCCCTTCTGTCTAAAAAGCGCGCCCCGCGCCATTCTCCAAAACATTTTAGCTCCTATTTGAATCTGCCTTTTTCATTTTCCAGATCGATTGTTTCTATCACCATGAAGCCGTTCCGCAGGGTGTAAGCCAGTGGGACGGGATTACAGCCGCCTTTGAAGCCTATCGTGGAAATGTTCATCACCACATCGCAGAGGCGGCAGATTACTTCGTTCTTCCGCTCGTAGTAACCGGTGGGACCGCAGATGTCGCAGGCGTCGAGGCCTACGCCGTAAGCCGCCGCGTTTTTTTTGATGACGATGAAGCGCATTTCCGTGCCGTCGGAGGCGGCGAACGCGAAGCGGTGGAGGTGTCCGTCATCAATTTGTGCCGCGGGTATCAGAATTTCGTCCCCTGCCAGTTCCATGGGTTCCGCGGGAGATAAAACTACTTCCCGTTCCGTGTAATCTTTGACAAGCGTAACAGCCATGATTGAAACGATGAAACCCGCCGTCAAAGTTAAGCGCCAGCGCCGTCTTGTTATTGATGCGGCTTTCGCTTTGCGCCGTTCCGCGGGATTTTTCGCGGGTGGCGGCGGTTTTAGGCCGGAGACTGCCGATAGCAGCGCGGCGGTCAAGCCTGCCAGTATCATGATGTAGAACAGGAAAACACTGTTTTTTGATGTCGCGACGATAAGGTTGAACAGCCAGCGTATCATCGGAATTATGCGCCGCGCAAGCAGGAACTGCGCTATAGCGAGCGCCTGAGAGCACATCGTAAAGATGAGCGCGATGGTGAGCAGTATTTTGAGTGTCCCGCCGGACAGTGTTTTTCCGGTTTTATACAGGGCAAAAGAGCTTAAAAAGACTACGAACAAGCTGGCGGCAAAACCTATCAGTTTGAACAGAGAGCTTGTGCTGAACACGCTTTCTCCGGGCAGAGCGAATTCTGCCGGATATAGGAATATTGTGGGGAGCGCGTAGAATAACAGGGCGGCCATGAGTACCGCCTGAGCGCAGCCCGAAACAGTCTTCCACACAGCGCCTGTTTTCGCATCCGCGCCGGAACTTTTTCGCCATGTCCATAAGGAGGCGATGAAAATAAGTCCAGATATTATGGCAAATGACAGAATCCATGTGTTGAAAAAGCCGCGGTTGATTAGAGCGGTAGTCCGGCGCAGTACGGCAAGGATTAAGGCGGCCGTGGCTCCGGCGGCGCAGCCTAACAGGGCGCGCCGTTGTTTGTCTGCGCCGCCGCGCTCTATCGCTGACAACAGCAGAGCCGTCAATATGCCTGTCACCAATAAATTTTCTATTACCTGAAAGAAGTACCTGAGCATAAACCTCCGTGATAGTGCTTCAAGCTGTCTTCAGAAATACATTACAATTCGTTGACATTCTATCCGCGCCTAAGCCCTTTATATTTTTTGATAGAAGCACTATATCGCTTTACCGGCGGCGCCGTAAAACACCGGACTTGGCGGTGGTCTGCCTGCCAAGTCCGGTTTGCCGCTGTTTTAGAAGCGGGTGGTTTTTACCACGACGGGCCGGCGTAATCCACTACCCATTCGGCCACCAGAGGCGCGCCCCAAAATCTGCCGGGTACGCCTGTTTCACTGTCCACATGGAGGACATAGCCTTGCGCTTCCGGGTTTTGGATGAGGAAACGCACAGTGTACTGGCCGGGTCCGCCTCCGCCCGGCAGTTTGACGTTCGCCCCGTAATGCGGGCCGTCGCTGGCGTTCATCGGCATGAAGGTGCCTTCCACTTTTTCTCCGGTCGATTTGATGATTTCGTACTGAACCGTTAAGTACGGTACGAAATCGCCTACGCCGTAGCCGAGGTCGTTTTCCGCCGCGGAGATGTCGGCCTCAAGGTGCATGTCGGACTGAGAGGCGGGGAGGCCGGCGGAGGCGGGGAGCATGTCTACGGGCTGGAAGTATACTCCCGCCACGTTCAGCGGCCCAAGCTCGATGTCGTCTCCAAGCGGAAATTCCTCGAAACCGGCTACTTCGCCGGGGTTCACCATGCTAGCGGGCGCTTTGCCGCTGCTTTGCTTCCCGCCGTTCGCGAACGCGGCGGACGAGCATACCGCAATCAAAAGAAGTACTGTCAGATTTCTGATTTTCATTTGTACTACTCCTTATAAAAAATTCTCACGGTCAAAATCCGCGAGTTATTGCCAAAACGCGCCCGCCAACGGCGCGGCGGCGTCAAGCTAGTTCAAACTAACTTTTAGGACGCATCATCCTCTAACTTAGTTTGAACAAACATTGTAACTAAGATAGAACAAGCTAACTTTTTTGTCAAGCGGGATTTGTTAAAAAACGGATATCCGCAGATTACGCGGATTTTTTTGGCGAGAGGATGCTTTATATCTTTTTCATCACCCTAACCTGTTACAGTGCAGCCCTAAAAAACACGCTGCTTGTTGACGCTTGACGAATGGAAAGACATTTTCTTCCCGGAATTAGTCAAAAAATACAACTTTGGCTCGGGTAGCGGCTGTGCTTTAAGCTTTTGGGGAAGCACCGGAGACTTTACGTCCATGAAAAACGCCATGCCGCTCCCGCCTGATAGACAGCGGCAGCAGGGGTAAACTAGAATTACGGCATGGCACTTGACTACGCCTCGCGCTTGCAAAAAATCGAAAGGGTTTTGCAGGACGCTTTGCCGCTCCGCCCGGAGATGGATTGGTTCAAACGGAATTTTTCTGATGACGGGCAAGAGCCGCCGCTGCAAGCAGCAGCGGCGGCTTCGCTGGTTGAACCTGCCGTTAACCTTTTAAGCCGCGGCGGGAAACGCTGGCGGCCTTTGCTTATGCAGCTTGTGTGCGAAAGCCTAGGCGGGGGGGACGAAGCCCTGCCGCTTGCCCCGCTTGTAGAGTTCTGCCATAAC
>JAIRSB010000098.1 GCA_031255655.1 Spirochaetaceae bacterium
CTGGTGCGGCGGGGCAGATACTAGACTTTTTCTCAATTTTGTCATAATATTTCGATATGAAGCGCGTTTTTCTTTTAGTTTTTGCGCTCTGTTTAGCTCTGAACACCGCTTTTACTCAGACTAGGGGCGCAATATTTGCTCCGTTTGTCTCCGGATTAAAAGCCGATGCGTTCGGCAAGGAAGTACGGCTTTCATGGAAAGACTCGGAAAGCGTTAGAGGTCCGGTGTACATTTACCGCTCAACTCGGCCTTATCTGAAAGACGGGGAAGCTGACGGACAAATGGGAGAAGTAGCGTACGGTACGCAGGCCTTCACTGATAATGTGCCCGCGGACGGCAAATGGTACTATTTTGTCGTAGCGAGCGACCAGTCGCTGCAAAAATACGATTTACCTTTACCCTTTAACAACACAGCAGACGTTACTGTGGACAGCGAAAAAGATAAATACGGTCCGGTTTTTCCAGAAGAAGAGCGGATTACGCCGGAACCTTACCGGTACACCTACGGAACTAGGCCACCTGGCGAAATAACCCAACCTCCCGTGCGCGGAAACATAACCGCCATCAACGCTGTGCCCATCATCGGCAGAGGGATTGAAATTACCTTTAATGCCCCCAACACTTCAAAAAATGTGGCGCTTTACCGCAATGTTCAACCGCTGCGCGATTTCTCGGATTTACTCACTTCTACAGTAGTTGCGGTAAACATAAGGTCGCCGTACATGGATTATGTTACGACCGGCGTTCCGTACTATTACGCGATAGTATACGAAGATGATATAAAGAACGGTATCGGTGAAATTCTTCCGGGCGCGAACGCCACGTTTATACCCGCAGAGCTTCCGCCCGCTCCTCAAAAAGTTCCTGCCGCGCCCCCGCCTGCTCCAGCTGCGCCCTCCCCCGCTCCGAATAACAACGCGGGCGCGGATTATGCTCGCAGCGTCCCGCCTTCCGGCGATTATTCTAGGGCATATGCAAACCCCTACCAACATCCAAACGCCACGAACGCTCCGGCTTATCCGTATCAAACCGACGAAACGGTAATACTCAGCGAACCTATGGTTTTTAACCGCGATACACAAATTTCAAATGATCCGGACGACTACCGGCTCGCACTGATAGTTCAAGGTCCGTTCATGTGGGGAGACTGGACGGCAGCGCGCGACCGTTTAACCGAATTCATAATCAACGCCCCGAACAGCGGTGCGGCGGACCGTGCTCGTTTCTATCTGGCCCAATGCTGGTATTTCATCGGTGATATACGCATGGCCCTTTCAACATTCTTAAAACTACAGCAAATTTACCCCGAAGAAGCCGCTGTATGGATACAATCCAGCCTTAATAAACTGGCGGAATAGCGTCCGATTTCGCGGTGAAAGCGTTTTTATCCTTTCTAGCACTGTTCAATACCGGACTTCTAGTTTATCCTGTCGCGCCGGTTATTCTGTCCCAAAGCGCATACGCCAGCAGGCGGCAGGCGGAGACGCTGGTCTGCAACGAAATCAAGCGTATACTCAACGAAAAGAATCTAGCTTTTCGGGAACTGGAACTACTGCAGGATTACGGAGCTTTCGGGGAATCCATCGAGATATTGTTTCCGGCGCGGGATAGTTCAGACGAGAAAAAAGGACTTTTTGTACTGGCCGTGCCAATCACAGGCGGCGTGGAAAGAAATGCGGAAAGCGGATTAAACTGGGGACATGAAACCGCCTTCGAACTGATGGATATGCTGCTGTTCAATCCGCCGTTTTTCGATACGATAATATACTTCGCGGGCGATAATTGGCCTTCCGTATCGTCCGCATATCCTTATGCCGGACTGCGGGCATTGTTTAATCAAATTAACGGGCGCGAAGACGCCGTATTGACCTACTATGATTTATCCGCACAGCCAGATTCGATACGAATAGTGAAAGGAATGGGAGAATCCACGTCCCCGCTTGCCATAGTTGAGCCTTTCTTTGAGGTGTGCGAAAAGCGTGAAATTCCTTGTTTTTTCTATACTGCCGCCACAGAAATTGGAGATTTAACGAAAGAAGCGGGCAGCGTTCCGGTATTGTACGTCAGCGAAAACAGTTCCGCATGGCTAAACGCGCTACAAACTGACAAAAAAATTTCCGTGAATGAAGCCGCGGGTCTCATTTATGAATATGCGGAAAATGTCATGCGTTATAAAGTTTCCAGCGCGGCAGACGCGCCGGGAAATGAAGACCGCAACTACGCGCACATAGCGTTTAACCGCGAAAACATATTTATTCCGGAGTATACACTGGTAGTGATTACACTTTTTACATCAGTTTTTTTATGTTTTATATGTGTTTTTCTGTTTTGCGCCGCGAAAAGCCGGATAAAACGCATGATTATATATGTTTTTACATTCGTTTTATTTCTTTCGCTGTTTTCGTTTATCGTTTTGTACACGAGCACGGGTAAAAGTACACAAAAAATCACGAAAAAGCCACAGTTTGCCGCGGAAAACGACACATCAGAATTATATTTTATGGCCGGAATAGAAGTTACACCGTTTTTAGAACGCCAAATTGCCGTAATTGATATAAACGCCATACAAACTCCGCTGCATTACAGGCTTTTTTTTATAAGACACGGCACAGGAAAAAACGATTATTTCATATATGACGCGCCCATGCCGTATGAAACGTCGGACGGGCAGACCGAATTCATGCTTGGCGACTACCCGCCGGCTTACCTTGACCTTGAAATAGCACTGCCGCACGGCATAAGCGGCGACTTTGTGATAGAAGCGGTTTTTGAAGACGGCTCGAATATCATCCAGAAACTTCCGTGCGATTCCGGCTTTTAGCCCCCCTCCCCCACAATCACATCGTCAAAAACTGCGCTTAACTACAGCGGCGCAGCCGGACGCCTTCAATGTCGTAGCTGAAAAGTTCTCTTAAATCGCTCAATCCCAAAGCCATCAACGCCATTCGGTCTATTCCTATCCCCCATGCCGCTACAGGTGTTTTCACGCCCAGAGAGGCCGTTACCTCAGGCCGGAATATGCCGGAACCGCCTAACTCGAACCAGCCTAGAGTTGGATGTTTGATATGAACCTCGACAGACGGCTCAGTGAACGGGAAATATCCGGGCACGTATTTCACTTCTTTAGCGCCTGCCACCTCAACGGCAAACATTTCGAGCATACCAAGAAGCGTGCGCAGATTTACGTTTTCGCCCAGCATGATGCCCTCAGTCTGGTAAAAGTCCGAAAGATGGGTTGCATCGACCTTGTCGTAACGGAAACAACGCAATATTCCGAAGTATTTACCCGGTACTTTCGCATGGGGCAAAGTTTTCGCAGACATTACTGTCCCCTGACTACGCAATATCAGCCGCTTGGTAAATTCACGGTCAAAAGAATAGCCCCAACCGCGGCTGCCTGTTTTTCCGCCGTTTTCATGGGCGGCGGCTACCGCGGAAAGCCACGGCTCGTCAATTTTTTTTGCGGCTGACGGCTCTGCGATATGGTATACATCGTGAATGTCGCGCGCCGAATGGAATTGCGGCATAAAAAGAGCGTCCGAATTCCAGAATTCGGTCTCGATAAGCGGGCCGTCAAACTCCTCGAAGCCCAAACTGACCAGTTTATCTTTAGTTTGTTCCAGAAACTGCGCGTAAGCGTTCGTCCTTCCGGTCAAGAGTCTCGACGAAGGAACCCGCACGTTGTAGGCTCTGAAAGTTTTACCCTTCCATGAGCCGGATTCAAGCATTTCGGCGCTAAGAACACCAATCTCATCACCGGAAATACCGGAGCTTCTGAGCGCCTCGGCAAGCGCCGTATACTCATCGGTGAACGTAAAAAATACCGTTTCCCGTTCCACGATACGAAAAGCCGCCCCTGCCGCGCCGCGTTTTTTCGACATACCTGACATTACTTGCTTCTCCGCATCGCTAAACTCGCTTTCGGCCAGAGGAACTTCGTCCGTCTTATTCAAAAGAGAGCGCGTGAGTGCGAATTTCTCAGCCGCTGGTCCGGAAACAGGGAGTCCGTCTTTAAGTTGTTCCGGCGGCAAAATTACGGAAATTTGTTTAGCGGAGTTCATGCCGAGCAACCCCAATTTCGACAGAGTTCCGAACGCACTGCCGGCGTCTTTGCTTTCAATCGAAAGAGCGGCGGCGATTTTCGGCAATGTGAGATGCGGTTTCGTCCTGACAAGCTCTAAAACGCGCTCTTCCGGCGTTCCCTTATCCTTCCATGAACGCCCCAACTCCGTTAACTCATAAAAAACCGCAGTTTCGCGTCGTTTTTCGATGATGATGCCCTTCGCTGCGAGCCATGAAAGCGCCTGATTTCCATTCCCATGCTTAAACTGTAATTCCGCCTCGACTTTTTCAACGGAAAGCTCGTCGCTTTTCCTGTAACGCAAAATAACTTTGATTTCAAGCGGGTGTAGATTTTTTATGGTATTCTGAATATCCATAGCAGACGCCATCCTATCTAAATTTGGACTTGTTTGAGAGATACAGGACTCGAACCTGCCACCTTCAGCTCCGGAGGCTGACGCTCTATCCAGATGAGCTAATCTCTCAAGATATGTAAACACTACTTCATTAGGAAAAAGCTGTCAATCGCCCGTGTTTTCTAATGCCGAAACACGATTGACAATGTATTGTTTTAATAGTTAAAATAAGACCGCGTGCGCTTAACAGCAATTCTCATTTTAGAAAAACAACACCTTAAAACAATAAAATACAGACGAAATATGTATGAAATAGTAGACAATACTTAAGATAAAATCAATTATATCGTTATTTTCGGGCTTT
>JAIRSB010000044.1 GCA_031255655.1 Spirochaetaceae bacterium
TTTTTATTATCGGCGTTTGTCCGTGTTTTCTTGCTTGTTTTAATCGTGGCGGAGAATGTGTTTTTTGAGGTCTGCTTCATACATGTCAGATGCATAAAACCAATCACATCGTTATTTTCGGGCTTTCTTCATGTAAAAAAATTCTAAAATGAGAATTGCTGACGGGCAATGCGCCCGCTTGACTTTTTATTTTCGGCTTGATAGCCTATAATAATAATTAATGGGGATTTAAAAGGGGCTGTAGGAAGCCCCTTTTTTTTGGGGGAAAAATGCGGTATACACCGAGGATGCCGGATCAATTGTTTGATTCTATTGAGCTGGTCATCAAAGGACTAGGAATGAGCCTTGTAGAACTTTCGGTTTCGCGGCAAAAAGGAGAAGTGCAGACACGCGCCATAGTCTATAAAGACGGCGCGGTCAGCATTGACGACTGCGCCCGTGTACACCGCGCTATTCTGCCGCGCCTAGAGCTTGCTTTTCCCAAACAAGACCTGCGCGTTGAAGTTTCATCACCCGGAATTGAGCGAAAAATAAAAGACGGCGCGGAATTCACCCATTATGTAGGGAGGCCGGTAGCCTGCTATCGCACGGACATTTCAGATTGGACAAGCGGAATTCTGATGAATGCCGGCGACACACACATTATAATTAAGGGGAAAGACGGAATGACAAATATAGCTTACAGCGACATAGCCAAAGCCAAACTCAGCTACTTTGCGTCTGATACGCTGGAAGAAAAGGCGGCGCATTGATGGCTGCGGATATAACAGAAGCCCTACTCCAGCTTTCACAGGAACGAAATATTTCCGAAGAACTAGCTGTTAAAATCGTCGAGGACACACTACTCGCGGCATACAAGAAAAAATTCGGCAAAGAGGAGAACGCGGAAGTCCGTTTCGACGACGACAAGCGCCATGTTTCCATATTCGCGCGGAAACAGATAGTTAACGGAGTGTACAATCCGGTCGTCGAAATAGAACTCGACGAAGCGCGGGCATTGGATCCGGACGCTGAAGAAGGGGACGAAATACTAATAGAGCTTAACCCGAAAGATTTTGGCAGATTAGCTATCGCCGACGCCAAACAAACCGCCACAAAATCAATACGCGACATCCGCAAAGACAGCCTTTACGCCGAATACAAAGATAAAGAAGGCGAAATCATCATCGGGTATTACCAGCGTGAGCGGAACGGCACGATTTATGTTGATTTAGGTAAAATAGAAGGTGTTCTGCCAAAAAAATACCAGTCTCCGCGCGAAATTTATCATGTGAACGACCGCATTAAAGCTCTTATATTCAAAGTCGAAAAGACAGAAACAGGGCTTTCTGTTGTACTGTCGCGCACCCACACTGATTTTGTCCGCGCGATATTTGAGTTAGAAGTACCGGAAATATACGATAAAACCGTTGAAATACATAAAATAGTCCGCGAACCCGGCTACCGCTCCAAACTAGCCGTCTATTCCGCGAGAGACGATATAGACCCGGTAGGAGCCTGCGTAGGATTAAAAGGAGCGCGGATACAGTCAATCATACGGGAGCTTGAGGGCGAGAAAATTGATGTCCTGAAATTCGACCCCGACCCTCAAGTATTCGTAAAAAACGCGCTGTCCCCGGCGGAAGTGCGCGAGGTCGTTATACTGGACGAAGCGAAACACAAGGCGCTTGCGATAGTGAGTGAAAGCCAACTGTCGTTAGCCATAGGCAAACAAGGCTTAAACGTCCGCCTTGCCAACCGGCTTGTTGACTGGGACATTGATGTCAAAACTCAGGCGCAGTTTGATGAGATGGGCATCACATCCGAGCCGCGAGCCGCGGCCTCCCGTTTATTCGGCGATGATGATTACGAAGACGAAATTTCCACAATCGCGGAACTGCCCGGCGTGGACGAGAATATCGCCGCTCTTCTTGCGAGCAGCGGCGTTGAGTACATCGAAGATTTTATCAACTCGGACGATGAGAAACTCGCGGCTATCGAAGGCCTAAGTCAGGAACAGATTGACGCCTTACGCAACCTGATTGACGAATTGGTCGAAGTCAGAGTGAACGAACCGGAGGAAGGGCCGACGTCCGAAGACGAGCCCGCCGCCGCAAACACGGAAGAAACGCCGGATGAACAGCCTGACAGCGATGAATCCACTGATACACCGGATGAAGAATATGAAAGTGTGAGCGACGAAGATGATTTAGAGTGCCCCGAGTGCGGAGCGAAGATAACTACGAATATGACAAGCTGCCCTAACTGCGGTATAGGGCTAAGTTTTGAGTATGAAGAATAATTTTTAGGAAGGAAAATGGCGGCTGATACGGAAAATACCCAAAAACCAAAGGCGGAATTGATTAAACGCCCAAAAGAACTCGCCGGTCTTAAAGACAACGCGGACAGCGGCGCGAAAGCAGCGGAACCGGAGAGGAAGAAAGTCGTCAAAGTCAGGAAAGTTCCTGTTCAAGATAACTCCCAGCAGCTGGTGGATGGAGAGCCTCCCGCCGTTGCAGAGAAACCGGCGGTGAAAGTGAAAGTTCGCAGGGTTACGCCTAAAACCGTCGCGCAGCCTCCGGCGGCGGAAAGCGCGGAGCCTAAAACGACAGAAACACCACCGCCGGAAGCCGCAGCCAAACCTGATGTTGTAGTCGATAAGACCCCGTCCGCGCCGGAGAGTGCGCCGGACTTGCGGCAGGCGGAGACGCCGCCGCCTGCTTCCAGTGCGGAAGCCGCTCCTGCCGCCGCAGACGAAAAAGACAAGACGACCGGCCCCGCTCCAGCGAAGCAGGTCAGCGTTTATAGAGAGACGGCACGGCCCGACGTACAAGTCGGACGTGTCGGCGGAAAATTCATCGGCCCCAAGCCGCAGCGCGGCGGCGCCAATCATGGCGGCGCAGGTCATGGTGGCGCAGGTCATGGTGGAACTAATCATAGCGGTGGAAACCATGCCGGTCCTCGAAATCACGGTGGTGCATTTCGCAATGACGGCGCTAGAAACGACGGCAGGAAACACGCTACTTATGTCGGGCGCAGCGGCGGCGGATACGGCGCCAATTATGGCGGCACTAATTATAGTGGTACCAATCACGGGGGAACCAATTATGGCGGCGCCGGTCATAGCGGCGGCAATCATAGCGGAACTAACTACGCCGGCGGAAACGCACGGCGCGGCGGATACGGTGGCGGAGCTGCCGGAGGACAAGGGGGTGGACAACGCACTTATGGCGGGACAAATAATTTTTCCGGCGGCGGGCGTTACCCCAACGCGGGGCAGCGCGGACCTTACGGCGGGCAGTCGTTCAGACCCGCGCCCGGCGGATACGGTGCCGGAGTCCGCTCCGGCGCACCAAGACCGGGAGCAGTCCCGCCTTCAGACAACAAAACCGCAGTAAAACGCACATTCAAGGCGAAAAAACCTGAATACCAGAGGCGCGATAAAGAAATTGAGATGGAGAGAAAACATCTCCAGACCAAAAAACGGATGTCGCAAACGGCGAATCCCGTTCCAAAATCCATCGACATAATGGAAATTGTGTCCGTATCGGAACTCGCCCGCAAGATGAACCTTAAAGCCTCAGACCTCATCGCCAAACTTATGAGCATGGGGCAGATGGTATCCATAAACCAGCAAATTGATTCGGAAACAGCGGCAATACTTGCCTCCGAATTCGGAGCGGATGTAAATATCGTAAGCCTTTACGATGAAACATTGATAGAAACTGAAGCGGATGATGTGGATTCCATGACCCCGCGCTCTCCCGTTGTCACTGTTATGGGGCATGTAGACCACGGCAAGACAAAACTGCTCGACGCTATCCGAAGCGCGGATGTTGTCTCCGGCGAGTTCGGCGGCATAACGCAGCATATCGGCGCCTACATGGTCGAAACCACGCACGGCGGCATCACCTTCCTTGATACACCCGGACACGAAGC
>JAIRSB010000061.1 GCA_031255655.1 Spirochaetaceae bacterium
GTTTTATTAGTTAGATGATTTCATTTTAGCTCCGGGTAACCGTCCCTAAACTGCTTTGGTACCCAGCAACCAGTCCTCCGCCCGCGACTAATTTTACTTCGTCATTCACAGTCTTCAAATTGATGCCCATCGTGGAATAGCAATTTTCAATGTTAGTGTTTGAGCTTCCCATAATGTTGCCGACTATACCGCCCGCAAATAAATCCCTGAAGATGTCATTTGTATCGTTTGACATGTCTGCGGTTATTTCGCCTCCGGTATGGCAATTATTATATTTATCGCCGTATTCCCGTCGATTCTGCCGGTCAGACTATCGGACCCACACGGACCATTATAGTACATCGTGCTGAGATCATCTTCAACAACATCATTAAAGTTTTCGATTACCGCTTTGTCCACCAGAGCGTTGAATAGCGCGGTGTCACCTTCAGCATTAGCAAGCTCCAGTGTGGTGGGCTTGCCGTTCCCTTTAAAATGCCCTTTGTATCTTTATTGCGGACGGGCGTCTCACTGTCTCGGCATTACGAACCCACAGGGTCCCGTCATTGCGAACTCGTTAGGGCGAAGCAATCCAGTCAAGCCGCTGCCGCACCGCTGGATTGCTTCGTCGCTTCGCTCCTCGCAATGATGAGTGTCCCGCAAAACGGGTGTCAGCGAGTGTCCCGCATGACGTGCCGGCGCAAAACTCCGGAACGTGAAGCGCGGCGGGCTTATATTTTATCGTGAGGCGCGGTATATTGGGGGTTGTGTATATCGTCAACGTTGAGAACCTGTCCAAGTCGTTTGACGGCCTTGCCGTACTCAAAAATATCTCATTCAGCGTAAAACAAGGGGAAGTTGCCGCCATCATAGGACCCTCCGGCTCCGGGAAATCGACGCTACTCCGGTGCGTAACACACCTAGAGACCGTCGATACAGGCTCAATAACGATAGACGGCGACGCTATGACGCAAGACGGCGTGTACGCGCCCGCGGCAGCTCTTCGCAAGATTTGCCTTAAAGTAGGGCTCGTCTTTCAGAACTTCAACCTATTCCCGCACTTTTCGGTTTTACGCAACATAACAGAAGCGCAAATACACGTACTTAAACGCGAACGCGCCGAAGCGGAACAACGGGCGAGGGAACTGCTAGCCAAGATGGGCATCCTCGAAAAAGCCGCCGCCTACCCGTGCCAACTTTCCGGCGGACAACAACAACGTGTCTCGATAGCCCGCGCCCTAGCCCTAGACCCGCGCATCCTGTTCTTTGACGAACCGACCAGCGCGCTTGACCCGGAACTAACCGCCGAAATCCTGCGCGTAATACGCCGCCTTGCCGCCGAAAATATGACTATGGTGATAGTTACCCACGAGATGAACTTTGCCCGCGAAGTAGCCGACCGCGTCCTTTTCATGGATGGTGGTGTATTTATAGAAGAAGGCCCCGCCGCCAGCGTAATAGACAACCCGCAGGCGGAACGCGCTAAACTGTTCTTACAAAACCTCTCCGGCGATAAACATGAAACTTGAAGAACTCATAGCCGCAGTCATTCATAAAAAAGAACGCGTCTACTTTATAGGCATCAAAGGAACTGGAATGTGCGCTCTTGCCGAGCTGCTGCACCAAGCCGGCGCCCGCATTTCTGGTTCAGATACCGCCGAAACCTTTTACACCTGTGAAATCCTAGACGAACTGCACATTCCCTACTTTGAAGGCTTTGACGCGGCGCATATAACACGCGAAAGCGCCCTTGTCATCCATTCCGCCGCCTACACGGACGCAAACCCTGAAGTAGCGGCAGCCCGAAAGTTCGGGATACCGCTGGTGAAGTACACTGACGCTCTCGGAGCCTATTCCGCCCTGTTCGATTCCAGCGGGATAGCGGGAGTTCATGGGAAAACCACTACAACAGCCATAGCCGGGACACTGCTTGCGGCGGCAAAACTGCCCGCGCAAACGCTGGCAGGCAGCGCGGTAAAAGACTTCGGCGGACGCTCCACCATCAACGCCGGAAACAAATACTTTGTGGCCGAAACCTGCGAGTACCGCAGACATTTCTTGAGCTTTCACCCCCGCCGCGTCCTTTTAACAAGCGTAGAAAGCGACCATCAAGACTACTACCCTGATTACCCATCAATACTAGCCGCCTTTATCGAGTATGGCGAACGGATTGCGCCGGGCGGCGAGCTTATATACTGCGCGGACGACGCTGGCGCAAGAGAGACCGCCAGTGTGCTTAAAGAGAGACGCAGCGACATCAGCTATACGCCGTACGGCTTTAACGCGAAGGGGGACTTTAGGATAACGCGCTACGAGACGCGGGAGGGCGCCGCTACTTTCGAGCTTGTCGGCATAGCCCAACAGTGGACACTGCACATACCAGGCAGACACACTGCCCTGAACTCGGCGGGGGCGCTCGCTCTGGTAAGGGCGATAGCCCGCGCGGAAGGCCGCCCGCTGGAGCCCATGCTGGGCGAACTATCCCGCGCTCTGGCCGCGTTCTCAGGCAGTAAACGCCGTACAGAAATAATTGGAGAGGCGGGCGGCATTCTATTCATGGACGATTACGCCCACCACCCCACAGCCATTAAAACTACGCTTGCGGGACTGCGGGAGTTCTACCCGCGCCGCCGGCTGGTAGTCAGCTTTATGCCGCACACCTACTCACGTACGGCAGCCCTGCTTGCGGACTTTGCCGCCGCGTTCGAGGACGCCGACATCGTTTTTCTGCATAAGATATACGGCTCGGCGCGGGAACTATATGACGGCGGGGTAACGGGCGCAACCCTGTTTGAGCAAACGAAAGCGCGGCAAGGCGGCGTGTTCTATGCCGCCGAACCGCTGGACGCGCTGGATCAGCTTAAAGCCACCCTGCGTTCCGGCGACATCTTTATAACATTGGGCGCAGGCGACAACTGGCGGTTGAGCGCGGCGTTGTTTAATGAATATAGTTCAGAAAAAGGAGGGAGATGGCGTGTTGAAAAGCATGACAGGTTTCGCATACGCTGAAAAACAGGCAGAGGGATATTTCGCTGCGGTGGAAATAAAGGGGCATAACAATCGCTTTCTGGAGTTGTCCGTGAATTTGAACACGCGGCTTTCTCCATTGGAACCGCGCATACGCACCATAGTAAGCAAACGTTGTAAACGCGGGAAAGTTGAGGTAACTATCCGCGAAAAAAGACAAAACCCGTTGTTTTCCGCTCACATAAATGTGGAAGCGCTGCGGGCTTATGTTTCCGCTATAGAGCGGATCAAATCGTTGCTGCCGTCTGAAATTTATTCAGGACAGACTGTCCCGCTTGAAACGCTTGTTCGTCTTGACGGCGTTATCGCGGTGGAAGAAGCGCCGGAAAATGAGGAGGCGGCTTGGGTAAATATAGAGCCTGTGTTTCTTGAGGCTTTGCAAAAATTCGAGGCTGACCGCGAGCGCGAGGGGCAGCATACTGAAGAAAATGTTTTGTCTTATGTGTACGCGCTCGAACAGGCGCGGGATGCGGTAGCCTCGCTGTCGCCGCAAATTGAGGCGGCAGTGAAAGATAATATAAGGCTGCGTTTCGCCGAGCTTGTGAATGATAAGATCGATGAAAACCGTCTGCTTACGGAGACGGCGATGTTGCTAATGAAATACACGATAGCGGAGGAACTCTCCCGTTTGTCCGCACACTTGGCGGAATTCCGCGCGGAAATAGCGCGTAACGCGGCGCCGGGTAAAAAACTTGATTTCATTTGTCAGGAAATAAACCGCGAGGTCAATACTATCGGCTCTAAAACGCCGCTGATAGATGTCAGCCGTATCGTCGTCGGTATGAAGGATACTGTGGAAAATATACGTGAGCAATTGAGAAATGTAGAATAGGGGGATTGTTATGTCCGGTGAAGAGCTTTCCCGCGAAAAAGTGGGCGCAGTCAAAAAGAATGTTAAAATCGCTATTTCAGGCAAAAGTGGCTGTGGGAATACGACTATTACATCTCTTACGGCGGAAAGGTTGGGTTTGCGCTTCATCAATTTTACGTTTAGGAATTTGGCGCGGGAAAACAATATGCCCCTAGAAGAAGTTTTGCATCTCGCGGAAATTGACGATTACTGGGACAAAACTGTTGACAGACGGCAGATTGAGGCGGCTTTAAGCGACGATGAACGCGGTTGTGTTCTGGGTTCGCGGCTCGCTATTTGGCTGTTAAAAGACGCCGACTTAAAGGTTTATCTGAAGGGCGATACGGATGTTAGGACGCGGCGTCTTATGGCGCGTGAAGGCGGCTCTTTTGAAGAAGTGGCGGCTTTTACAAAGGAACGCGACACGCGCGACCACGCGCGTTATCTGCGCTTGTATAACATTGATAATGACGACTACGCCTTCGCCGATCTCATCATTGATACGAATTTGTACACGCCGGACGAAATCGTCTCTCAAATAATAAACTGGTATCGGATTTATGCAGGGCTAACCGTGCCGCAAGCGCGTTGACTTTGGACGAGACCATTTTTTAATGCGCACTTAACAAAAGCAGCGTTCTAAACATATAATAAAATTATTTGGAGGTAATCATGGCAATCATGTATTATGAAAAAGACTGCGACCTTGTTGCGCTTAAAAGCAAGACGGTGGCCGTTATCGGCTACGGGTCGCAGGGGCATGCGCACGCCCTTAACGCGAAGGAATCGGGGCTGAAGGTGATTGTGGGGCTGTACGAGGGCTCCAAGTCGTGGAAAAAAGCGGAAGCTGCGGGGCTTACGGTTAAAACAGCAGCTGAGGCGGCTGAGGCGGCTGACTTCATCATGATTTTAATAAATGATGAAAAGCAGGCGCGGCTATACCAAGAGTCGATAAAACCCGTGCTTAAGGCGGGCAAGACGCTTGCGTTCGCGCACGGGTTTAATATCCATTTTGGACAGATAATTCCGCCGCCAGATGTGAACGTCGTGATGATAGCGCCAAAAGGCCCCGGCCACACGGTGCG
>JAIRSB010000116.1 GCA_031255655.1 Spirochaetaceae bacterium
GCCGAACTGGGAAACGCCTTTAACGCCATGGTTTCTGATCTCAAGGACTATATACATAACCTTGAAACTGTAACCGCCGAGAAAGAACGCATTAACAGCGAGCTCAGTGTGGCGGCAAGTATTCAGAATGATATGCTGCCCCGTATTTTTCCCAAATTTTCAAATCACGACCAACTGAACATCCACGCCAAAATGGATCCGGCAAAACAGGTTGGCGGGGACTTTTACGATTTCTTTTATCTGGATCCGGAAGAAACCAAAATTGCTTTCGCCATTGCCGATGTAAGCGGGAAAGGGGTACCCGCCGCGTTGTTTATGGTGATCGCGAAAACCCTACTTAAAACCCACATGGTTCAAGGGCTGGATCCCGCGGAAACACTGAGACGGGTAAACAACCTACTCTGCGAAGATAATACCCAGAGTATGTTTGTTACCGTGTTATTGTGTACGCTGGACCTAAAAACAGGCGTTCTTTTCTACGCCAACGGCGGACATAACCCGCCGCTCATTTCCTTGTCCGGCGCTCCCTACCGATTCATGGACGTAAAAAAGGGACTTGCCCTGGGCATATTCGAAGATTCAAAATACAAACTCTGCGAACTTCAACTACATCCGGGAGATAAACTGTATATGTATACCGATGGGGTAAATGAGGCCATGAATAACGAGGGTGAACAACTGGGGAACGAACGGTTCCTCGCGAAGGCAAATGAGGCGTGGCATCTGGAATCAGATCAATTTGACGTAGCGATCCGCCAAACTATAGACAGCTTTTCCGGCGACGCCGAACAATCGGATGATATAACAACGATGACTATAGTCTACCTCAAGTGAAAAAAGAAAATGACTAAAACACGAATACGGGTTATTTTATTTGCTGGTTCAACTCTTATCGCCCTGATCGTGTTAGTTTTTTTACTAGTACTAAATTTAAACCAGTCTGCGGAACTGAAGAGCACCTTTCTGAACTATGCCGTGATACTATGGGTATTCTCCGCAGCCGCCTTCGCGGTATTTTTCTTCAAAGGCGCTATTTTTAGCATAGACGGCGAACTTGAAACTGGCATTATTACCACTCTGATATTGACCATACTCATTATTGTTCAGATTGTTTTTGCGTTTGCCAATTACGCCTATACCCGAACGCTCAACTCTTTTGACGCCTTTGACCACGCGCGGAATTTGTACAGTAGCGTAGGCTGGGACGCTCCCATTGATAAACTTGACTCCCTGTTTGAAACCCTGCCCGAAGAAATAGACCGAATATATGTCGTCCGGGAAGATACGGTTATCCGTAGTTACGGTTCTTTCGCCGGCAATGACGCGGAGCATATTGTTTCCGGGAATTACGATTCCAGTGAGTGGTACGTCTTTCCGGTCAAAGACGGACGTATGATTATGCACATTTCCAGAACTTACAGCAGACACCTTACAAACAAAATTCTGCTTGATCTGTCCACCGTTATCGTTGCAGGGCTTTTCTTCGCCTTCGAGCTTATCCTCTTTATGATGCAGTTCATTAAGCGAAGCATTGCCCGCCATGAATCACGAGAACTTAGCCCTGACGGTTATGCCTACATACGGCAGCTTGCCTTTCTTTTTTATTTTGCTTCCCGTATGGCCGCGGCATTCATTCCGCTGCTGGCTGCCCAATTAACTGGGGCCGTCGCGGGAAAAAGCACGCTGGCCGCTAGCATGCCGCAGTCGGCAGAGACATTGTTCACCTGCGCCGCCATATTCATCACGTCGGAGATAATCATCAGAAAAGGCTGGAAACTCCCATTTATTGCGGGCCTTCTAATAGTGGCTGGAGGCACCCTATTGTCAGCCTTGGCGGAATCCATTCTAGTTTTCATCGCCGCCCGTGCCGTTGTCGGCTTAGGATATGGGTTTTGCTGGATGACACTGAGAAACCTTTTACTGCTTGGCAGAAACGAAGAAGAACAAAACCATGGCTTCGTGCTGCTGAACGCCGGCATATACGCCGGTATGAACTGCGGCTCAGTTATTGGGTCTGTCCTAGCCGAATCGGTGGGTTATAAGAATGTTTTTTTTATCAGCGTCCTGTTCACGATTTTATGCGTGTTTTCAATCCTTAAATTGCAGAACGTCGTTATCCGTTGGGCGCAAAACACCGAAGAAAAAGCAGCAAACCCCAGCCCCGCGAATGGAAATAAAATCGGCTTTTTTGAAGCGGCCGGCTTCATCCTCCTTCTGATCCTTCCCGCCTGTATTCTTGAGTCCTATACCAACTACTTCGTACCCATCTATGCAGTAAGCATCGGAAAAGGAATCGCGGATGTAGGCCGCGCCATGCTCGTTTACGGACTCATCATCGTGTACGCAGCGCCAAAACTGTCGGCCTATATCAGGCGGCGTTTCGGCAGCGGCCTCCTTATTAACGGACTCTACGTCTTTATGCTGGCAGCAGCCCTTATTCTGACCGGACTTTGGGGCAAGTTCGGCATTGTTCTACTTTCGATAGCGATTATCGGCATGGGCGATGGTTTTGGGGCAGGCGTACAGAACAATTATTTCCTCACGCTTCCCATCATTTCCCGACTCCCCTCAAGCCGTTCCCTTTCGTGGCTGAGTTTTCTCAAAAAAATGGCCGCCATGCTGGGACCCATAAGTTTCGCCCTGGCAATGAATTTCCCTGGCAGAACAGGAATCCTTGTAATGGGCATCCTTTTTATGCTGATGGCGCTTTTTGCGGTCAGTAAAAATACGGCACTTACACTAAGGCTGAAGAAGGAAATTAACTAATGGAAACAAATAAAAGTCTGCCGGTGTTTGAAAAAGAATTTACTTTTAGGGCTTCTGTTGATGAACTCGAAAAACTTCTCGACTGTATGGCGGATATATTTGCGGAATATTCCTGTCCAGAAAAGACGTGTAACCAGATTGCCGTAATAACAGAAGAAATTTTCGTCAACATAGCAAGATATGCTTATGACGAAAAACCCGGTGATGCCGTAGTGCGGGTAGGCCGAGCCGGGCCAGTTATGGCAATTCAATTTGTCGACACCGGCAAGCATTTTAACCCTTTGGAAAAGACCGCTCCCGATATAAATGCCTCAATTGAAAACCGCGCCATAGGCGGTCTCGGTATATACATCGCTAAAAAATGGATGGATTCGATTCATTACGAGCGGGTTGACGGCGAAAACCGGCTGACACTCCAAAAAAACATCGCGGCCTAATCGCTGGGTCTCACCGCGCCCACTTGAAAATAAATGCCAGTGTATATAAAGTTACATCAATTGAAAACGAGGGATTCCGTTGTCATTTCCAGACCAATGGATTTTGCAAACACAAATGGGAACAGTTAAAACTTAGAAAACGGTAGAATTTTGGTTTTTGTGCCGCAAAAACCAAAATTTATGGACTGCCAGACGCATATATAACTATGAAATGTTTTTTGTTGCTTGCGATAGAGCAAGGCTGTATTACTCTGATAACTGAAAAACAGGCGATTTTTACTGAAAATCATGAAAATAACCGGAAATTAAAGCGCTTCCGTCATTTTTCACGCCGCGGGCGCCTAGGCGTCCAACGGATTTCCTCTTGTCGGCCAGCTGAGAATTTACCATTGAGTTTATGATTATAGAAAGGAATAATTAGTCGTATTATGACCAAAAGCAAGGCGATAAACATACTTGTTCTTTTTAGTGCCATATTTGTACTATGCGTGTGCATGTGCTTCTTTAATTTCGAGACTTTGAAAGCTCCTCTCTTTCAAAGAAAAACGACCTTCAGCGAAATCGCTTTCGCTAAATACGAGAAGGATGGAAACATATACATCGTTGATTCGGGATTCTTCCGCCTCGTATGCATGACTCCCCAAGGCAATATTAAATACACAATCAGCATAGATAAGTCCAAGGATTACACCAGAATGTACGACATCGCTGTGGACGAAGATAGCAACCTCTATGCCTACATGATGAAGCTCGAGTATAACGAAGACGCGAAACTTCAAGACACTATCGTCAAATACAACGCAAATGGCGAATTCGTCCAAACTATCTTTAAAGAGCATTACGAGAAAGATAATCCCGATAGGGCATATACATTCCCGCAATTCGGGTCCCTGCACTGCGAAGATTCGATTTTGACCTTCTCGCACGTCCAGAGAGAACAGGCGGTTCTCTACCGATACGACACGAGACAAAGGGAATTATTCAGAACAAACTTTACTGGAAACACGGGCATAGCCCAGCTTACGGTAAAAGACTTTGAT
>JAIRSB010000146.1 GCA_031255655.1 Spirochaetaceae bacterium
GCAGCCAATCGCGGTATACGCGGGATAGGCTGAAAGCTCTGCTGGAGAACCGCTTTTAACATCGTCCCCTCCGGTATAACCGAACAAGACTTCATCTCCGTAAGTCTTTTTTTCCAGAAGCGCCGCAAGCGCGATTGAACATAGCGAATCTACAGCGGCGACACCCTTCTCGAATGAATAGAGAGAGGCATCGACATCTGTATCTATCAGCAGCACAAATTGTGAGTGAGGCGGCGGCTCCCGCTCCTCCTGACGCACGAACAATTCCCCGGCGTGTGAATACAATTTCCAGTTTATACGGCGCGGGTCATCACCCGGTGTGTAGGGACGCTGTTCTGTAAGCTCCTCTGTTTTGCGAGTTTCGGTTTCATTGCGCCGGTTTTCGCCATTTGCCGGACTGTGCATTTCTGGAATGGAGGTTGCCGGAATGGGCATGGCTAGAAGACGCGCATTTTTATCCTGCGGCAATTTCAACGCCGTATAAAAAAAGCCGAAAATGTCTTGAAGCGCAAGCTCATCATATATTCCGTAATAAGCGCCGCGCCGCGCTATTTGAAAATCCGCGGACATTTTTTCGAAAAGGCTTCCATCGAAAACACACGCTATTTTTTTGTTGTCTTTTGTAGTGAGCAGCAGCTTGTAACGTATAAGAGTACCGGGCATTTGAAAGAAACTTGTTTTCTGGGAAAGTTTTATAGCAGCATTTTCACCGATGCTTGCTTTTTCAGGAACTATACGGACGGACAGCGACGCGGCTTTTTTCTTGTGGAACAAGGCGAGGAATAGCAGCGATAAAAAGCAGTATACAATGCAGCATACGAATACAGCTCCGATGAGCGGCAGAACGGGTTCTTTGCACAAAAGACCAAAGATAAAACACATCGCCATGACGCAAATTGCGCAAATGCCGATAGGACGCGGCGTGGGAATCAAAAGTAAGCGGTTCATTTGGTTAAGAATAAGTCGTTTTTGCCATCGTAAGCAATCTCTGTTTTTAGCTCGGAAATAGGCAGCCACTGGAGCACAAAAGATACCTGTGTATCGAACTGGTACACCAAACTGTTTGTTGGTCTCCACGGCTGCATATTTATTGTAAGTTTGGCATCCCAATCGCCTAGATGGTGCGTTGCCGAAAAAGAAAACGATTTTAACTTGAAACCGGAATTGCGTCTAAGCTCCTCGTTATCAAACCTGAAAGAATTAATTAGGTCTTCGAAAAAGTTATCCGTTTTTGTTGTTGATTTTGGTATCTCCGACGAATACTCGTTAAAAAATGGAAGAAAACTCAAATACCTATACATTTCCTGATTCTGAGATCTTGTACCCATTGACAGGGATAGAAATTTTGTAACGTTAAAAGTGAAGTTAAGTGAAAACTCAAGATACGAATATGTATAACGCTGTAAATCAAGCCTAAGCCGCAAGGATGGATCCAAAGAAAAAGACATGGTCTTGTTCAGCATATTATCTTTTTTGAAAGCAGTGGAGAATGAAAAGTCCAGTGAAACAGGCCGTAATCTTCCTGCGCCGCTGTCTCCCGCCTTCCAGCCTATTATTTGTCCGGAGCCGTCGTAATCCAGTGCAAAACCGGTGTTATGAGATGACACATACGACGCCGAAAATTTGTTGAGGGTTAGTGTTGATGTAAAATTTGTTAAATCGGAGTAACTAGGATCATATATGAGATACTGCCTGAAGTTATAGCCGGGTTTGAATGTCAATGTTTCTGTGAAACTAACCGGTCTATACTGCGGCTCCGACTCAAACGGCTGATTTATGCTTGTATTTATGCTTGTCGCCGATATCCACGCGTTTATGGTGCTGTTCATGCTTACACTAGAATCACGCGGCGGCAATTCGGCTTGAAGCTGTAAGGTCTGCATTTTATCCAGTATGGAAACGCCGAAATTCGCCGTTAAATGGTGAGATGTAATTTTGTCTTTATTCCAATCAGTGTAAATTATTTCCCATTCTGGATTATTCGCATCCGTGCCAATGAAATTTGAACGTGCCAAAAGTCCGGCCAGGGAATACTGCATATTTGTGGACTTCCATGCCGGACTCCAATAAAGCGGATTTATGGTTGTTGTATGTGCCCATGAACTTGTCCATACGGTCGACTTATAATCTGAAAGTTTATCGGCGTCCACTTCGGCCTGAGTATCATACTCCGGTGACTCGGTATTGATGTATACATGGTCTTGCCACTGCCATGAACCCGAAACCCTGTTTGAAAGCGAAAACATATTATTGTTTGGCTCGGATATATTTATATTTGTGTTGCCGTCCGTACGTGCGCTCATCAAAATTGATTTTATATCAAGCAAGTCTATATCTTTGGATGAAGCCCAATCATTCGTACTATGGTATAACTCAGCCGCGCTTGAAGGTGTTAAACTGTAATCCCATGTAATTCTTAGCCCGCTGTTCCGACCTATAGTGAACGTCTGATTTAACTCCGGCACTTCCAGTGAAAATGGTTTTTGAATCGTCTGCGTACTTGCTGTTGTTTTTGCGGCGTTTTCTTCTTCCCATGGAGATCGGAGAGTCCCGAAGCCTTTCAACGGATCGGCGATTTCCTTGTCTTTTTCTCCGATTGTTATCGCACTTAACCATGTTACCGGAGTGCCGCTCATCGCGGCGCTTATAGAATACATAGTAAATTTATCAGGATAATAAAAAGTGCGTTGTGGAGAAGTAGGGTATTCATTCGCGATAGTAAGGTCGTTTTTATAAGCAAAGTGGTAAACGCTTGAAATGCTATTTATTGATAAATTCGATATGTATGGTGAAAGCGCTGTTGTTGAAAGCTGCGGCCTTATCGTTAAATTCCATTCGAATGCGCCCAAATTTGTTGAACCGGAATCCGGCGAAACCGGAGTAGCAGCCCCTTGTCTTAGCATTTCCATCCAGTCGATGCTTTCAGAGCGGTTTAAGACATCGTAATTTATGAAAGGGTCTGAATAGAGCGGAAGGTTTAGGCTGACGGAGCCGTACTTGCCGGAGAATGATGGTGATGTAGTAAACCTATAGCGAAACGGAAGTTCAATACCGAAAATATAAGAGCTGTCCCAATGCTCTTCATTATTCGCGTGTATGTTATAGGGGAGGTAAACGTTGGATTCCGGCTGAAAAATGGTGCGAGTAAACGCAAGTCCTCCTGAAAGCGAAAAATTATTGATGATACCCAGTTTGGGTAAGGCGAGTTCTGTACCGACATAGAAACCTAAATTTGTGTAAACGTCCGCGAAAATCGAAAGTCTTCTTGCGTCCGGTTTAGTCTCTTTTCTGCCTGTTGTGCGCAGGAAAAGCCCCTCTCGTACCCGCTCCATCCCCTCTCCGCTGCCCAATATCTGGCTGATTGAATTCTGCGTAATCGCGCTTGCCGCAGGACGGCCAAAGATGTATGTCGTGGTTTGAAAGAAAGAGCCTTCTCTTGTCCGCGTTCCAAGCGCAGGATGAATGACCATTTCATCAGCGGGAAAGAAGAAAAACGGCACCCAAAGCACCGGAATTTCGCCCACGCGCAGCGTACCGTTGAAAAGCGCCCAGTCGGACCCCGGCAGAATCCAAAGTTTGCTTGCGTTCAAAGACCAATACGGCTCCTCAGTTTTCGCGTTTGTAACATGCGCTTTTGTCAAGACTGTGGTTTCCCTGTCCGTCTGCGATATAACCTGTCCCGCGAAACGGTAGGCCGTTTCGCTTCCGGCTATCGAACGTTCCGATATGGTATCGATGAAAGAGCCTATCCATGTATCAAGATTTATTGTTATATCGTCGCCTTTGAAGGTTTCCAGCTTATCGCCCTCTTCTTTTACATAAGAAACATCGCCCCGCGCCGACAGTATATTGCGCGTCCTATTGTAGACAACCTCCCATGCTTTGATGCTATGCCGTGCTTCGCCGTCTTTTAAGCTGAGTTCCACGCCGCCGGAAAGACGAGCATATTCCTCGTTTACCGCTTCCAGAGTGAAATATTCCGTTGTTTTAGCGGCTTCGATGGTAACAACTTTTTGGGCAGCCGCCGCGTTGCCGTCAGGCCGCGGCAGGGTGAAATAATCGCGCAGGCGGTTTGCCATATCATCACGGGTTCCGCCTTCGCTCAAACCTAAATCACGGCACCATTCGGCAAGTTCAAGCAGCGTGCTGGTTTTGATTTCAAGCTCTATTATGCGGTCGGCGTCCGCTTTTTCTTTTTGGGCTTCAATCTCTTCCGCTGAAAACGGCGTTTCCTCGTCCGCCAAAGCTGCTTCCCGCGCCTCATCAGGTATATCTACCGCCTCCGTGCCGGAGGCGGCTTCATCCTGCGCGTACAGGCGATATGGGGAGAACCGATAATCTAAAAAACTGGATAAGATGAGAAAAAGAGCAAGTAAAAAAAGCGGCTTACGCGGCGAGGCAACCAGTAAAAGTCTTTTGATGACCATCTCCTTTATAGTATCCGCCGATTATCGCAGATTCTAGGGATGTAGCGAAAAGCCGATGATCGCATCGCCGGTGACCGGCAAAGGCTCCCCATATCGTTTTGCCCCATCGCTTTCGCTAAATTGACGGCTTTTGAAAGATTATAGTAGAATTAGCGGTAAGTTTTATGATTTTTAAGCAAGAGAACATATTTAATCGTCCCGGATTGTTTG
>JAIRSB010000155.1 GCA_031255655.1 Spirochaetaceae bacterium
TAATCGTAGACGATTCCGCGCTTATGAGAAACCTTATAAGCAGGATGGTAGACGCGACGCCCGGTCTTTCCGTAGTCGATACCGCGATGAACGGAAAATTCGCACTCGAAAAAATCAAAAAATATAACCCTGACATAATAGTTTTAGACCTTGAAATGCCGGAGATGAATGGCATTGAATTTCTTCGTGAACGCAAGAAACAGGGTATCAAGGTTCCGGTTATCATACTGTCTTCTATCGCCGAAAAAGGTGCTGCCGTTACCATGGAAGCCCTTAACCTCGGCGCGAGCGATTTTGTTCAAAAGCCTTCCGGTTCCATATCCATCGACATCGCCACAGTAAAAGACAGGGTTTCAGAACTGTTGCTGGCTTACGGCGGAAAATACCGCCGTCTCAAGAAAAAACAGCCGGCGGCGGACTGGCTGTCTTCGGAAAAGCCGGCGCAGTCTAAGACCGATATATCTTCGTTATCGACTTTTGCCTCAGATTTGGGAATAAAGGTCAACGCTCCGGCGCAAAAAATTACACCGCTGCGTCCGCCCGGCAAGATTGAGGTTGTCGCCATCGGTATATCGACTGGCGGTCCGGAAGCGCTGCGCGTTGTTTTTTCAAAACTTGACCCCGATTTGAAAGTGCCTGTGCTTGTGGTTCAACATATGCCGCCCGGTTTTACCCACGAATTCGCGTTGAGTTTGGACAAGATTTGCCCGCTCGCCGTGAAAGAGGCCGAAGAGGGAGACGAGTTGATTCCCGGACGTATTCTGATAGCACAGGGAAACAAACATCTTGAGGTTGCGCGTGAGGGGGGTAAGGTTATCGTGAACCTTGCCCAGACTCCGCAGGTCAGCGGGCACCGGCCCTCAGCCGATGTGCTGTTCGCTTCCGTGGCGATGGTGTTCTCAAACCATGCGCTCGGCGTGATAATGACGGGCATGGGGAAAGACGGGGCGCAGCAGCTTGGCAACATCTACCGCGAGGGCGGGCTCACCATAGGGCAGGACGAGGCTTCTTCCATTGTTTACGGTATGCCGCGCGTGGCTTATGAACTTGGCCATGTTATGGAGCAGGTTTCGCTTGAAAATATGGGCAGGCGCATAAGTTCCATAGCCAAGAATTCGCGTCTGTAACGATATAGTGCTTCTATACAACAGTAGAATGTCTACTAATAAGACAGTCGTCATCGCGAGGCGGCGGCAGGCTGCCACGGCAGCTTGCCGGCAGCGTCGAAGCAATCTAGGCAGAGGCGCTTCTCCTGCCGGCGCGCGTCCCTGAAAACGCTTTATCCACCGCCTAAGAGTTTGCCTCTCGCGCAAAACACACTGAAAGACATCTTGTATAACATGGGAAAAATACGCATAATTTGAAAACAGCGAATTCGGGGAAATGGGTTTTCAATCTGTTCCCCCCATTATGCCGGATAATCCATTGAGGGGTTTTTCAATGCAAATGATGAACAAAAAACGCATAGGCATTGCCTGCCGCTCGCCGCGCTTCACATTTTCCAGCGTTTTTTGCGTTTTGCTCATGACGTTTCCCGCGATTAACGTTTTTGCGGGTGGAAAAAAACAAGCTGAAAGCAAACCCGGCGGTAGTCAAGAAGTAATAATTGAGGAAGAAGTAATCGTAAGTGAAAAAGCCACTATCTCTCCCATCGAAAATATAGCGGAATTGATAAGATCCGGCAAAATTGATGACGCGAAAGCGGCCTTCGTATTATTAGCAGACCCTAACACAATCGATAACTCCGGCAGAAACGCCGTGCATTTCGCAGCAATGTCCCGTGTCAGCGAGCTAGCGGACTTTTTTATAAGACTTGGAACTTTACCGGACGCCGAAGACGCCGCGTCATACACTCCCTTAAATATAAGTTCTGAACAGTTGGACGGCGCGACAGCGGCTATCCTGGTGCGCAACGGAGCGTTCATACACCACACGCTGTACAACAACGCCAGTCCCGCGCTTACCGCGGTAAAGTCCGGCAACGATAACTTCCTGCGCTCTTTGCTCACCTCCGAATCAATGATGTCGACGGACGGCGAGGGGCGGACAATACTGCACTTGGCCGCCGAAGAGGGGAACGCGAACGCGGTCGTGATCATCCTGAATGAAGCGGATCCGCGAACTAGAGAGCAGATTATAAACAAAAGGGACAAGATGGGCAGAACTGCGCTGGACTATGCGTTTGCCCACCGCGATTCGCGCCGCCATGCCACGGTTGCCGAAGTTTTGATACAGGCCGGCGCTTTTTCGTCCGATCCGTTTTTCTCGTATTTCGCGCCGGTTGTGCGGACTTTGAATTTTAACCAGCGCGCCGCGGACGGCAATTCCGCGCTGCATTATGCCACGCGGGAACGCTATCGCGGTTTCACATATTTTTTGCTGGATAACCGCGCAGACCCGAACATAAAAAACACTGCCGGAGACACTCCTCTGCACGAAACGGCGCGAATCGGCGATCTGGAAATAATGAACGCGCTGATAGAGCATGGGGCCAATGTAAACATTCAGGATGGGCAGGGAAATACCGCCATGCACATCGCCATTCCGGTTGATGTTCACAAGGCCGCTTTCGAACTTCTGCTCAGTCATAACGCGAATCCAAACCTGCGCGACAGGCGCGGGGATTCGCCTTTGCATATAGTAATCGCTCTTAACCGCGACGCCGATATAATCGAAACGCTGCTTCGCAGCGGCGCGGATGTTACGATGCACAACATTGAGGGAAAGACTCCGCTGTACATGGCGGTCGAGGAAAACCGCTTGTCCCTGCTGCCGCCGCTGCTTGCTTACAATTCAGATATTTTTGCTGTAACCAACGAAAATAAGACTCCGTTCGGTTTCGCTATGAGCAGCAATAGAGAGGCTTTGAACTATATAATCACTGAAAATACGGTTGTACAGAGCGACAGTAACGGGAACACACCGCTGATAGCCGCTGTTCAGTTGGGCGGAGATACAGAGATAATACAGCGAATTCTTGACAAAAATGCGCTGATTAACGCCCGCAATCAGGACGGAGACACGGCTCTGCATATAGCTGTCCGGCAGAATAACGCGGCGGCGGGGACTCTGTTAATTACTCGTGGCTCGGACATATTCGCCCAAAACGCGAAAGGCGAAAGTCCCATTTACCTTACTTTTTATTCGCCGGACACGATTCGCGAATGGATGTTGACGCCTATAGTTCTGACGGCGCGGGACGGGCTTGGCAACACGATACTGCATTACGCGACTCAGTGGAAACTCGATTCTGCGATAGCGTTGATAGCTTCCAAAGGTGCGTCCCTTGAGGCTGCTAACGTTACAGGCGAGACGCCGTTGTTTGTCGCCGTAAAGATAGATTCCGCGTCTACTGTTAGGGCTTTACTGAACGCGGGGGCTTTGATAGGGGGGCGCGACACGCTTGGAAACACAGCTCTGCACACGGCGGTTCGTTGGAACGCTCAGGCCGCTGCCAACGCATTAATCGACGCTAAGATAGACATTAACGGATATAATCTATATGGCAAAACACCGTTGCATGACGCGGTACGTCTGACGGTTTTCGGCATGGAAACCCTACTGACGCAGCGAGGCGCTAATCTTGAGGCGCGGGACAGGGATGGGAATGCCCCGCTTATGGAGGGCGTGGTGAAAGGTTCGCGCCGTTCCGCGGAACATCTTATAAACAGCGGTGCGGATGTTGCGACGCGGAACAATAACGGCGATACCCCGCTGTTGATAGCCGTTGAGGAGGAACGCAGCGATCTTGTCGGGCTTCTACTGGACAAAGGTGCGCCTATTCACGCGAAGAATGCAGACGGCGAAAGTCCGTTTACAGCCGCGCTCAAAACCTCGCCGCGCATGATGATGACTCTTCTTGCCAAAGGGCGCGGTCAAACGGACGATGAGGGGCGCACTCCTTTGCATATCGCGCTGTCGTACAATATGCCCGAATCGGACATTGAAATGATAGCCGCGTGGCTTGGGCGGATTGACATAGTCGACAGGGATGGGCGTACCGCCCTGCGTTACGCGGTTGACCGCTCCAATTGGGACGCGGCGAAATTCCTTGCCAATGACGGTGCGAATGTGTTTTCGGTGGCGCGCGACGGGAAAACGCCCGCCGAAATAACGCTGGATACTGGAAATCGCGACGCTGTGCGGGCTGTTTTCGGCGGGCGGGCAATTAACGCCCACGACCCTTCCGGCAATACCATACTGCACTATGCCGCTCAAATTAGTTCCGCCGCCATAGTATCGCTGCTTATGGAGTTAGGCGCGGATAAATCGGCGCGAAACACATCGGGGGACACCCCCGCCACTATAGCTCAGCGTTGGAACCGGCAGGATATAGCCTCCATATTGAGGTAATCTGGTTTTAAGCAAAAAAGCGCGGAAAGAGGCTTGCGGGCATGATTGTAATGAAATTCGGTGGAAGTTCGCTAGCCGATACCGAACGTATCCGCCGTGTCACGGAAATTGTACGGGCACGGCTAGACAGAAAGCCTGTCGTGGTTCTTTCCGCTATGGGGGACACAACCGACTTTATTCTTGAGGCAGCCCAAAAAGCCATTGATAAAGGCCCTGTTTCCGTTGAGTTTTCTCTCGAAAAGATAAGCGAGACACATTTAACAGCGTCAAAAGAATTAGGACTATCTGCCTCGCTTACTCCCTGCCTGCGGGACTTGTTAAGTGAGTTGGGCAGCCTTCTCGCGGGGGTATCCCTAACAAAAGAGTTAACGGCACGGACGCGCGATTGCCTTGTCTCCTTCGGCGAGCGGCTTTCCGTGCGTGTCGCGGCCTCGTACTTCCAATCCACCGGCATCAACGCGCGCGCGCTTGACGCTTGGGACGCGGGTTTCATATCTGATTCAAACTTTGGTGCGGCGGAGCTTCTTTCAGAAAGCTGGCAGACCATCCCAAAATCTTTGTTGCCGCTGCTTGATGAAGGCATTATTCCGGTTGTAACGGGCTTCATAGCCAAAGACGCCGCCGGAGCTGTAACAACGTTGGGACGCGGTGGCTCCGATTTGAGTGCGACAATGATTGCCGCGGCCTGCAAAGCAGAGGAGGCGCAGGTTTGGAAGGATGTTGACGGCATTCTTACCGCCGACCCGCGCATCGTGAAGGAAGCCGTGCCTGTTGGCGCGGTTACTTACGAGGAGGCGGCGGAACTCGCGTTTTTCGGCGCTCAGGTGCTCCATCCCCGCGCCATGCGTCCATGCGATAAGACCGGAACTCCCGTGCTCGTTAAAAATTCGTACAATCCTGAAGCTCCAGGCAGTTTGATAAGCGCCGTTCTGCCTGAGAATGTTCATCCGGTACGCGCGATTACTACACGCGGAAATGTTACACTGATAGACATAGTTTCCAGCCGCATGGTCGGGCAGTACGGCTTTTTAGCCGAGCTCTTTTCGTGTTTTGCCTGTCATGAAATTTCTATCGATATGGTTGCCACAAGCGAGGTTTCCGTGTCGTTGACGCTCGATTCTGCGCACGACATTAGCGCCGTGGAAAAAACTCTCTCCAGCATAGCCAATGTTAAGGTGAAAACGAACAAGGCCATAGTAACGATAGTCGGTTTGGTAGACCGGTCAACCGCGATTCTTGAAAGCGCATTCGGCGTGTGCGCGGCTTTGGGTGTGCGGATACAGATGATTTCGCAAGGGGCAAGCAAAGTAAACATCAGTTTCATCGTTGATGAAGTCGAAGCCGCACCTGTTGTACGCGCCCTGCATAAAAAATTCTTTGAAGATGGAAATTAGGATTTTTGCAAAATGCTTTTCCCTAATCGCCACCTTCTGCCTCGCGCTTGCGCCGCTCGTTTCGTGCGCGCTCACCCCGCGCCGGGAGGAGATGCCTTACACGGCTCCGGCTCGCTCCAGCCGCGTCGTCGAAGTGCTGGATTATCAGGGACGCGAGGACGGGCTGGAACTTGAGGACTGGCTGTCCGTATATATCGTCGGCGGCGTACTCGCGCTCGAAAAACTAGCTGAATTCGCGCCTTATTATGTTTTCGTGGTGGAACAATATTCTAGCAATCTCGATACGCTTACGCAGTGGGCGGATAATTTCAGCGTTGAACACGATTTCCCGCAGTTGGTTTTTTTGCGCGTCTATGATCGTTTAACCGGCAATATTTCTGCCATTCCAGATGACCTGTACGGCAGTTTTTTTGAAACGATGATAAAGCGGACAG
>JAIRSB010000122.1 GCA_031255655.1 Spirochaetaceae bacterium
GCGGCAAAAGCGCCGAATGCCCCGTGGGTGCAGGTATGGCTGTCGCCCATTATTATTGTGTAACCAGGCCTGGCAAAACCTTTTTCTGGGAAAATGGCATGGCATACACCGTTGCGACCGATGTCAAAAAAATCTTTTATGCCGTGTCTGCGCGCCCATTCGCGCAGAATTTTCCCCTGTTCTGCGGTTTTACCGTCTTTCGCGGGGGTAACGTGGTCAATGACGGCTTTGATTTTATCTGGATTGAAAACTTTGTCATGCCCGCGTGAAACAAGGTCGTTCACCGCTATCGGCGTCGTTATTTCGTGGCAAAATACGGCGTCAAGTTTCAATATCCATGTTTCAGGCGCCGGTTTATCCGCCAAATGCGCCTTAAAAATCTTTTCTGATAGTGTATAAGCCATATTCGCATTATAAACAGCGCCCCATCATTCATCAAGGGCGCCGCTGTTTTCTCTCGAAATAACGCCCGCGCCCGATGCGAACTATTGGCGAACTATTGATAGACTTAGGTCTTATCTATATAATCTCTTTATGTTTGTTGAAGCGTATTCTTATGATGACGTGTTGTTGCTGCCTGGTTATTCCGAGATACTGCCGCGGGACTGTAACGCGCACACGCGGCTTTGCGCCGGAATAGAACTTAACGTGCCGATAATCTCAGCGGCTATGGATACCGTAACAGAAGAAAAACTAGCCATTGCCATTGCCCTTGAAGGCGGCGCGGGCGTTATTCATCACAATTTGAGCCCGGAAGAACAGGCACGGCAGGTTGCGGCGGTCAAACGTTACCTTAATTGGGTGATAGAAACACCGGTTACTGTTAATGAAACCGCCAAAGTGAGCGAAGTAAAAGAGATGATGCATCGCTGCAACGTTTCCGGCATGCCTGTTTTGGATAGGGAGAGACACCTTGTCGGCATAATAACAAGCCGAGACCTGCGTTTTTGCAGTGATGACGCTTTGCAAGTCTCAGAGGTTATGACACGGAAGCTAGTTATTGAACAGGGTTCCCCCTCCCCTGAGAGCGCGCGTAAAAAATTCGATAAAAACCGCATAGAAAAACTGCCGGTCGTGGACAACGAAAACCGTCTGACCGGACTTATAACAGTGAAAGACATGGAAAAACACGCCATGTATCCGTCCGCGGCGATGGACGGCACTGGCCGCCTCATCACGGGCGCGGCAATTTCACCGCTGGATTATGATATACGAATTCCACTTTTGAAAAACGCCCACGTTGATTTTGTTGTGGTAGATACCGCTCACGGTGACACCAAAAATGTCGTGCGGGCTGTCGAGGCGATAAAAAAGAAGTTCGGCATACCGGTGATAAGCGGCAATGTCGCCACAAGAGAAGGAACACGCCGTCTAATCGACGCGGGCAGCGACGCGGTGAAAGTGGGTATGGGGCCGGGTTCCATCTGCACTACGCGCATTGTCGCGGGTGTCGGCGTGCCGCAATTCAGCGCGGTTTTGGAATGTGCGGAAGAAGCCGCCAAAGACAGCATTCCGGTGATAGCGGACGGCGGTGTCAAATTTTCCGGAGATATAACCAAGGCGATAGGCGCCGGTGCGGATGTCGTGATGATAGGCAGCCTGTTCGCCGGTCTCAAAGAATCGCCTGGAAATGAGATAATCTACGACGGGCGCATTTATAAAGAGTACCGAGGCATGGGCAGCATAGGAGCGCTCAAAAAAGGCGGCGGCGACCGCTACCAGATAGCCAAAGACGAGGAGCCTACGCCGGAAGGGATTGAGGGGCGCGTTCCGTACAAGGGGGAGATGCGCTCTTTCCTGCGACAGCTTGTCTCCGGTCTACGCAAAGGCATGGGTTACTGCGGATGTAAAAACATAAGCGAGCTAAAAAATTACCGCAGATTTGTAAAAATCACGGCGGCGGGACTGCGCGAAAGCCACGCGCACGATGTTCAGATCACACAGGAAGCGCCTAATTACTCTCGCTCGTAGCAGCGGCGTCTTTAGCGGATTATAATGCTTCTATCAAAAAAATGTGAAAGGCTTAGGTGCGAGTATAGTGTCCACGAATTGCGAGGCATTTCTCAAGATGGCTGCCTCGCAATGACGAATGTCCTGTTGGTATTTTACAAGTTGAAGCACTATACCTTTAACCTAACTGCGGATTTTTGAAGGATTTGTGTTGAAAGTTACCCAGCGTATCGGAACAAAACTAATCATAATCATAACCATCATCTCGTTCCTGTCACTTGGACTAATAACATTCTTTGTTGCGTTGTTTGTCGGCTCGGATGTAGAGAAGACTGCGCGTGCAAACCTCCGCATAGTAAACAATATGTCTTCGCTAGCGACTGAAGACAGCTTATTATCAATAAAATCTGGCTGTATGCTGATGCTGAAAAGCATTTCCTCTTATGGCGATGAAAACAGCGCACAAGCGGCAAACCTTGCGGGATTATACTTTTCGCAAAATCCCGATATGGTTGCGGTGTTAAAGCGCGGTGAAACAGAAGACTTTTTTTCAGGACACATGATAAACAGCAGCTTTTTTTCATCAAACGCTTTATCCGAGGCAATGCTAAATGAATTTGTTGAGGCGCATTTCAAAATTTTGAATCGCGCTCTTATAGGCGAAACCATAATTATTAACGCCTCGCCGTTTTTCAACGGAATTCCATTACTGGCCATGAGCTTCCCGCTGCAAGGTTTTGAAAGTGTTATGGTTCTATTCGCGTCCGGCGCGATTACGGATTCATTTGACACGGGCACGATTTCAACATCTGTCATAAATTATTTCGGCGATGTTCTGATTCACCCCGATCAGGAACTTATAAACGCCGGAGCCAACATCACGCAAAATCCGTTTGTACAGGAAAGCATAGCAATCCCTACTGCGACGTTTGAAAAACGCTTTCGCTACGAATCCGGCAGTTTCTTTGGGGTTTCACAAAAACTATCGAACGCTAACATAATTGTCATTTCGCTAATGGACACGGATGTCATATTTGAAAGCATAAATTTAACAACAAAGCGCAATATATATTTTTCGCTAGGCGTTTGGTTTCTGGCGGTATTGGTATTCTGGTTCTTTTCAAAGACCATCAGCAGTCCGATAGAAAAACTAAAAGCGGCCATGGAGCGCATATCGGGAGGAAACTACCGGCTTAATTTAAAATCCGAAAACCGGGACGAGACGGGTATTCTTACAAAGAGCATTCAAGGCATGAGTAACGTTTTGCAAAACTTTGAAGCCTTTACCAACAAGCGTCTTGCCCATTTGGCTATGGAAGGCCGCTTGAAGACAAGCGGTGTACCGCGAAACACAACAATATTTTTCTCAGATATACGCTCGTTCACCGCTATATCCGAAAAGCTTTCACCTGCCGAAGTGGTGGAGTTTCTGAACGATTACATGGAACGCATGGTCGCTTGCGTGTTTTTGACAGGCGGAGCGATAGATAAATTCATAGGCGACGCGGTAATGGCGCACTGGGGAGCGGTTGAAAGCGCGGGCAGCGCCCAAGCGGACGCGTTGCGCGGAGTTGGGACAGCCTTGATGATGCGGGCAAGCTTGCGCTGCTTCAACAAAGGACGCGGCGGGGCGAAAAAACCCGTCATCGATATTGGCTGCGGGATTAACACCGGCTCCGTAGCGGCGGGGCAGATTGGCTCCGATGAACGCATTGTTTTTACCGTGATAGGAAAGGCCGTCAGTCTCGCGGACCGCACCGAAACCTTCAACAAGCAGCTTTGCACGGATATACTGATAACAGAGCATACTTACAAACTTGTAGCCGATCATATCATAGCTGAAGAAATGTGCGCGATTACGGAAAACGGCGAAAAAGTCAAGATCTTTGCCGTTGTCAACATGAAAGCTGGTGTGGAAGCGGACAGGTTATTCGAATATTTGAAAAAAGTCCCAAAAAACGACATGAAAATATGCAAAAAATGCATAGGCCCCGGCGGACCGAAAAATATTCACGCGCTTAGAATGTTGCTGGGTCTTCCTGAGCCGGATTTAAGAAACATAAATTTTGATGATGAAGAGAAAAAATACAATGCCGCCTCATAAATCACGCTCTCCTGTGCCGCAAACGCAAAAAAAGAAAGAAGTAAAAAAAGCGGCAGGCAGACAGCGCACCGTTGACATAATCGTTATACTTTTTTGTTTTTTTGGCGCAGCAGTTTCATTTTTTTTGTTTTGGCGTGATTTGAACTTGACGCTTACAAAACAGAATGAAGCTCCGGTAGCCGTAATTAGATTCAAAAAGAACACGGCGCAGCGGCGTTTCGGCAATCGCGTCGCGTGGGACTCATTGAAACGAGATTCGCCCATTTATTCCGGTGA